>NZ_JBQCGC010000080.1:0-61217 GCF_051956055.1 Amnibacterium sp. | reverse complement strand
CGGGCCCCCGCCGCCCGGGTGTTTGTGTGGGGTGGGGGGGGTTGGTTCTTTCTCCCGGTATATGGCCCGGCCCCTTTATGCTTTAAGCTCGGCCGTGCACCCGAGCGAGCACGAGGGCTCGGGGTGATCTCGAGGCTCGCTTCGCTCGTACCTCGATCACCGGGAACCCGCCGGTCGAGGTGCGGCGCAGCCGCCTCGAGACCACCCCGCACCCGGTCACCCGCACTCCGCCGGTCGAGGTGCGGCGAAGCCGCCTCGAGACCACCCCGCACCCGGTCACCGCACTCCGCCGGTCGAGGTGCGGCGCGGCCGCCTCGAGACCACCCGAGCGCCCTCTACCGGCGCGTCGCGCCATGAGTTCGGCGCCACGCCGTGTCGTTCCCCGGGTGATACCACCTGGACCCTCATCCTGAAGGTGACCCCTCGTTCGGGGGCCGCGGAACGCACCGGGAGACACCGATGGGCACTGTGCTGATCGTCGACGGCAGCGATGTCTGCCGAGGTCCGATCATCGAGTTCGCGCTGCAGAAGCAGTTCGCGGGCGACGGACCGCTCGCGGAGGAGACGGTCATCAGCCGCGGCGTGGAGAGCCGCGAGCAGGACCTGATCTGCGACCTCGCGGCCGGCCGCCTGGGCGCCTCCATGCGGGCCGCGACCTTCTCCGTCAGCCACCGCAGCCGCTCGGTCACGGTGGAGGACGCCGAGCAGGCCGACCTGATCCTCACCGCCGAGCGCCACCACCGCTCCGCCGTCGTGCGCCTCTCCCCCATCAGCCGGTCCCGGACGTTCACGCTGAAGGAGGCGCTGGTGCTCGTCTCCGTACTCACGGACGAGGTGCGCACCGGCCGCTCCCCCAAGCCCACGAACCTGCCGGAGACCGTCGCGCTGCTCGACGAGGTGCGCGGCTCGATCCCGCTGATCGAGCCCCCGATGCACACGAGCGTGTTCCACCGCGACCGCGCGCTGCCGACCTCCGACCCGCTGGCGCTCGTCGACGGCCACGACGACGCCGCCCTGCACCGCCACGCGACCGACGAGGCGTATCAGGTGGCGCTCACGCTCGGGTCGCGCCTCGTGGACCTGACGGAGGACCGCATGGCCCGCATCGGCACCACGCCGAACGACTGGTGGTGGCGCCAGCACGCCTGAAGCCGGCCCACAGGGCGTGCCCCGCAATGGGGTACGGCGAAGGCGCGTCCGGAGTACGACGGCGGCGCGTCGCTGAATCGTTCAGGTTCGGTGCATCTTTAGGTTCCTCGTGACCGACGACGTCACGACCTCAGGAGCCCGATGTCCGCACCCTCCTCGATCCACCGCCGCCGCCTGCTGATCGGAGGAATGGTCCTCCCAGCGGCTCTCACCGGCTCACTGCTCGTCGCCACGAGCGCCTCCGCCGCCGGGACGACCGTCACGACCAAGGCCGCGCTCGTCGCCGCGTTCCAGAGCGCGAGTAACGGGACCGTCATCACGCTCGGCGCCGACCTGACCGGCGACGGCGGCGCGAGCGATGTCGTGACGACTCCTGCGGCGCGCAGCTTTCGCCTGGACCTGAACGGGCACCGTCTCGAAGTTGACCTACTCGTAGTCAGCAGCACATCCGCGCTCGTTGTGCTGGACAGCTCTGCGCAAGGCGCCCAGCTCTCGGTTGGAGGCGCGTCCGTCAATGGAAGTGAATCAGGAGGCGTGCAGACGAAAGCCGGATCGCGCCTTGAGATCCAGAGCGCCGTCACGCTCGATGCCTCAGGGAGTACCGGACGAGCCGGCATCGGACCGATATCCCCCTCTGACACCGACGTCGTACTCGCGATCGACGACGGCGCAACCGTCGAAGCGACCGGCGGCTTCCACGGCGCCGGCATCGGCGGCGGCGAGGGAGCCGTCCCGCTCAGCACGATCAGCATCGGGCACGCCTCGGTCACCGCGACCGGAGGTACCGGCGCGGCAGCGATCGGCGGCGGATACGGGAGCACCGGCACGCCCTCCGCGATCTCGATCGAGAACGGCGACGTCACGCTCGCCGGCGACACCGCCGCGACGTTCAGCAGCCTCGACAACCTGGCGACCGGAGGCGGCAGCAGCACCCTCCGCGTCGCCTCGAACAGCACGCTGACGGTGCCGGCCGGTGCGACCCTCCGGAACAGCGGCCGGCTCGAGGTGGGCGGCACGCTCACCGGCGCCGGCACGATCGACAACACCGGCGGCACGATCCGTCGCGACTCCGGCGGCTCGATCGACGACGCCGCGCTGACGATCACGGGCAGGAACCACCCGGTCTCCTTCGCGACCGGAGCCGGATCGACGACCGCGCCGGCCGTTCAGCACGTGTACGCGACCACGTTCGCGGATGCGGGCCTCGATCTGTCGGCCTACACCGGGACCTCGGGAGGCAAGTCGCTCGTCGGCTGGAGCGGCTCGGGCATCACCCACGTGACGAACGACGACCTGCTCGCCGCGCTCTCCACCTCCGGCGGCGAAGGCGACCCCGTCACGCTCACGGCGGCCTACGAGACCCCGATCGCATTCACGGGCTCGGCGCTGCCGAACGCCGCCACCGACCGCAGCTACGCGCAGCAGGCGCCGGTGACCGGCGACGCGACGGCGTTCTCGGTCACCTCGAACACGCCGACCGGCCTGCCCGCGGACACGATCCCCGCGTTCCCCTCCGGCCTCGCGATCGACGGCTCGACGGGCGCGATCACCGGCAGGCCCGCGACGAGCGGGCACTACTCGTTCGTGCTCACCGCGTCGTCGCCGCATCAGCAGCGCTCGCAGGTGGTCACCGTCGACGTCGCCGGCGCTCCCGTCGTCGCGACCACATCCCTCCCCGACGCGACGACCGGCATCGCGTACCGCGCGCCGGTCCTCGCGACCAGCGAGCGGGGCGCGATCGCCTACGCGATCACCGGAAACGCGCTTCCTTCGGGGCTCTCCCTCGACAGCGCGACGGGCGTCATCGCCGGCACGCCGACCGCGGTCGGCGACTTCGGCTTCACCGTCGCGGCGACGAACGACTTCGGGACCACCGAGCGGACGCTGACGCTCACCGTGGCGGCAGCCGCGGTCGTGCCTCCGGCCGACGGAGGCTCGACCACGCCCGGTACCGGCGGCTCGAGCACCGGAGGGTCGGGTTCAGGCGGCTCGGGGTCGGTCGGAGGCAATACCGGCTCCGGCGGAACCGGCACGAGCGGCGCCACCGGTGGCACCGGCCCGAGCACCCCGGTCACGGCAGTCCCCTCCGCGCCGGTGCTCCCGGTCCTCGGCACGACGATGGTGCGGCTCGGCCACCCCCTGTCGCTCTCCGTCGCGGCGAGCAGCACCGTCCCGGTGACCTACTCGGCGCGGGCGAAGGACCTGCCCGCGGGCCTCACGCTCGACCGGAGCAAGGGCCTGCTCCAGGGCGCCCCGCGTACCTCCGGGCGCTTCACGCTGCACCTCACCGCCACGAGTAACGCCGGGCACGCGACCCGCAGCTACACGATCCTCGTCCCGGCGATCACGCACCTCGTCACCGGCAGCGCGAGCGCCGTCACCCCGCGCACCGGCACGTCGGTGCGCGTCACGGTCCACGGCCTGAAGGCGGGCGAGCGGTTCCGCATCGCCCTGAACGGGCGCCAGGTCGCGACCGGCCGGTCCACGTTCGGCGGCAGCCTCACCCGCACGGTGCGGCTCCCGGCCCGCGCGAAGGACACCGTGCACCGGATCCGCGTCACCGGCAGCCGACGGGTCACCGACCCGGCGACCACGGCGAGCCACGAGCTCACGGTCACGGCGGTCTCGTCGGCCAAGCGCCTCCGGGTCACCCGCTCGGGCAGCACGCTCACGGTGCGGGGGCTCGCCGCGAAGGAGCGCGTCACGATCCGCCGCGGCCGAACCGTGCTCGCGACCGGTCGCGCCGACGCGCACGGCGTCTTCGTGAAGCGCACCTCCCGTCTGCAGCACGGCACGCACACGGTGACCGGCTCCACGGCGAAGCGCACGGGCCGCCTGGTCGTGCGGTAGCGCCGCCTCCGCTGGCTTGCCGCGGCCGGACGTTCGGAGACGCCCGAATCGACCGATCGTGGCAGCCCGGCGGAGGAGTGGGCGCGCTCGCCTGTTGGCCTGCAGCGCCTCCGCGCTGCGAGCGAAACCCGAGCAGATCGTGACCCGGGCGTGACCTCGGGCGACCATGCTGAATGAGACCCGTTGTGGGTCCGCAACGGCGCGGGCTCCACGACGGGCTCGACGTGCGTCGGTCGAACGCCTCAGCGACCTCAACCAAGCCGTGCTGCAACCTGAACGTGATCAGTCGATTCCCCAGGAAGCCGCCCCAGCTTCTGGCAAGATTCTCGCTCGGGATCGTACCCAGGTCCCGAAGCTCCAGGAGGTGCGCGTGAGCGCAATCGGCTTCCTCGTACCGCACGCGGGAGGCTCACGGACATCGACGTCCACCACCGATCGCGGTGCCGTTCGAGTGACACGGCGCAGCGCCGGCACCACGGGGTCCGCGCCGGATCGGACCACCCTTCAGAACCGATACGGAAGCCGATGAGCGACGCTGCAGCGTTCGGAACGCGCGCTCATCGAGGAGGCGCCTCCGAAGAGGGGTCTGGCGCGCGGCCGCCGCGTGAACTGGAATCGGGGGCGCCGCTGCCCGATCGAGAAGGAGAACGAGTGTCCACTGCGTCGCCGTTGATCGACGACCACGAGTACGCAGCCCTCGAGTCCGCGGTGAACGCATTCCTCGACCAGTACGAGGCATCAGGAAGCAAGGGCGTCGGCTACCTGCTCCGCCGGCCTCGGCGGACCGCAGCGGCCTTCGCGTCGGCGCGACGGCTGCCCGTGTTGCAGGTCCGGACGTCAGCCACTCCCGAGGGGAGGGCGGTCCGGCACGAGCTCTCGCGCGGTGTGGGGCGTCTGCGCACACCCCTCCACACCGTCTCCGGCGCGGTGGCCGTGCCCGACGACAGCACCCAGTACGAGCTCGGCGCATCGAAGCAGACGCTCCGCCGCAAGGTACGGGCGGCGCAGAAGCGCGGGATCACCTGGGAGGCGGTCACCGACCCGGTGCTGCGCCGTGAGCTCGTCGACCTGGCGGACGAGCACGAACGGAACAATCCGCACGCGCTCTATCGCGCCGACAGCCCGAGCAATGAGGATCTCCTCGACTACGACCTGTGGCTGCTCGCCCGGGCCGCGGATGGCTCCCCGCTGCTGCTCTCCGTGACGCCGATCGATGACGGCGTCGGTGCGCTGCGCTACTTCCGCACCCTCCGCGCGGACGACGACGCCTCGTTGGCTCGCTACCTGATGACCCAGGTGCTGATCACGGAGCTGAGCCGCCGCGGCGTGCACCATCTGGTGGACACGACGATCTCGATGCACCTGTCGCACGGCCTGCGCCACTTCCAGCGGATGGTCGGGTTCCGGCTCATCCGGCTCGAGGTGTGCGAGGACTGAGTCCGGGACGTGCCGCAGGGTGGGAGGTGCTCCCACCCTGCGGCTCGCGAGCGCTCAGCGCACCTCGAACTCGGCGAGACCGACGTTCTTCGTCGTCGACGACACCGACGTAATGGTCAGCTTGATCGAGATGGTCGATCGGGCGGGGAAGGTGATCGTCACCGGCGCGCCGGTGTTGTCGAGGCTCGGCACGGTCACCGTCGACCCGTCACTGAAGGTCAGCGTGCCCCCGGTGATCTGGTCATCGGTGTTCGGTCGGTCGTAGAGCGTCACCGAGCTGACCGACTGCGCACTGCTCCAGGTCAGCAGGATCCAGCTCCCGGCCTTGCCTCCCGCACTGGCCCACTCCGCGGTCGCATCCGTCGGATAGCCGCTGATCTTCCCGTCGATCGCCTTCGCTGCCGTCTGGTTCGTCGCCTGCGAGGACGCGGTCGCCGTGGCCGTCAGCGCGAGGTTCGTCCCGGTCGGCGTCGGCGTCGGCGTCGGCGTCGGCGTTCCAGTCGGCGTCGGGGTCGGTGTCGGCGTTCCAGTCGGGGCCGGCGTCGAGGTGCGCGTCGGCGTTCCAGTCGGCGTCGGGGTCGGCGTCGGCGTTCCCGTCGGCGTCGGCGTCGGCGTCGGCGTTCCCGTCGGCGTCGGCGTTCCCGTCGGCGTCGGCGTCGAAGAACCGCTCGTGCCGGTCCAGGCCTGCAGCTCAGCCAGTCCGACGTTGACCGTCGTCGAGCTGACGCCGTCGACGACGAAGCGGACGCTCGTGACGGAGCGCGACGAGAAGTCGATCGTCGTCGCCGCTCCGGCGTTGTCCAGGCTGCCGAACGACACCGTGCTTCCATCGGAGAAGAGCAGATGTCCGCTCGTGACCTGGTCGTTCAGGTTGGGCCGATCGAACAGGACCACCCTCGTGAGCGGCTGCGGGGCAGCCCACGTCAGCTGGAGCCAGCTGCCGACGCCGCCGCCGACCGTGGCCCACTCCTTGGTGTAGTCACCGGGATAGCCGTCCGCTGTGCCGTCGATCGCCGCCGCCGCACTCTGTCCGTCCGCGGTGTTCTGCGAACTCGCGGTGGCGGTCGCGGAGGCGGACACGTTGGTCGCCGTCGACGGAGGAGGCGTGGTCGTACCGCTGCTGGCGGTCCACACCTGGAACTCGGCGAGGCCGACGTTCGTCGTCGTGGAGCTGACGCCGGTCACGGTCAGCTTGACGCTCGTGATCGAGCGACTCGAGAACGACACCGTCGTTCCTGTCCCGTCGTCGGCGAGAGAGGGCACGGCCACCGTCGACCCGTCGGAGAACGTCAGGGTTCCCGCGGTGATGCGATCGTTGAGGTTCGGGCGGTCGAACAGGGTGACGTGGTCCACCGTCTGCGGCACCGCCCAGGTGAGGGTGATGGTGGCGCCGACGCCCTGCCCCTGGGTCGCCCACTCCTTGGTGTAGTCACCGGGGTAGCCGTCGACGATGCCGTCGATCGCGTTGCTGGCGAGCTGTCCCGTCGACGTGTTCTGCGAGCTCGCGGTCGCCGTCGCGTTCAGTGCGATGTTGGTGCCGAGCGAGGAGTCCCCGCCGCCGCTCTGCTCGGAATCCACCGTGTACTCCCGCTGAAGCCAGGCGGCCTCCGGGCTGCCCGCGCACTGCGCGGCCGTGCTGCAGATCTGGGTGTCGTAGGGCGCGTAGGTGTAGAAGGCGGCCGACTTGGCCGCGATCTGCGCGCTCGTGAGGTTGACCGCCATGTTCTGCGTGGCGTAGTCGAGGAAGCCGGTGAGGGTGTGCGTCGTCGTGTACTGACCCGAGGCCTCGTGCGTCAGGATCGCGACCGCGTGGTGATCGGCGTGGTCGCCGTCGCCGTAGGAACCCACGTAGTCCTGCGTGTTCACCTGACCGGGCCGGTAGGTCGTCATGAGCGCGAGGATCGACGCGACGAGCTGCGCTCTCGTGTAGGTGGCGGTCCCGTCGACCGCACTGATGCTGGAGATGTACCCCTTCTCCAACTGTGGCACGCTCACGTTGCCCGTGCTGGGGTTGCCCGCCCCCGTCAGGCCGCCGTCCGGCAGCCGGAAGTACACGAGCGTGATCGCCGGATCGGCGGTGAGGGATGCCGTGACGACCGTCTTCCCGGCGAGGACCACCGTGCCCGCGGTCCACGAGTTCGCGACGCCGGCCATCTCGGCGTACGCAGCCTTCACCCCCAGCTCACGGCCCTGCCAGTACGTCTGCGCGCGGCCGTCGTCACCGGCGGTGATGTAAGCCGTCGTCACGCACTTGCCTGCGGCGATCGCCGTCTGGATGTCGGGGTTCTGGAAGAAGAGGTCGTCGTCCTGGTGCGCGACCACGTCGAGCACCGAGCCGGAGGCGCAGCCCGTCGTGGCTGCAAGCGCCGGAGCAGCAGGAGTGACGAACGCGCCGACGACGAGCGCGACGACGGCGAGGAGTGCACGCGACGATCTCGGGCGACGGCGGGTGGGCGAATCGGGCATTCGGGGGATCTCCTCGACATCGCGGCCGTGGAATCCGGGACCGCGGATGTCGGACGGCCGTGGGTGCGGTCCATCGTCGGGTGCGTGTGGGGGAAGTAGCGCAGGGTGCAGCGCGCGGTGGGGACCGCAGCCGAATCCTCCCCCGATGCTCGGGCGCCGTCAACGCCGAAAGGCTCTGTCGGCCGCCTGAGGCCCGCGGATTGGGGGTACGGGTCAGCTCGAGCGACTCCAGGCCGCTACCCAGTCGATCAGGATGTCACCCTGCGCCGACCTCGCCGGGGGTGTGTCGATGATCTCGGTCTCGGCCTGCAGCGCCCAGCGCATCGGCACGCGAGGGAGAGCGAGCGGATCGGTGGTGGTCCACGACTGGCCGTCCAGCAGGAAGGTCAGGCGACCCGGTTCCCAGTCGATCGTGGCCGTGTGCCACGCCTGCATACGGGTCCCCGTGTCGACGAACCAGGCGAAGTCGGCCGGGTCGCCATCCGTGCGATGGGAGCTGCCGGTGATGGGGCCGTCGAGCGACCCCTCAGGGAAGTCGATCTCGCCCTGGTTCCACTGGTCCGAGTCCGGCCAGAGCAGCCACGCGATCTTGAATCCGGGCACGGCGTCGGCGCGGAACCGGACGCTGTAGCGCCCGTACAGCTGACCGTGCCACTGCTGGCCGTCGGGGGTCGGCGTGAGGGCGCAGACCTGCGGCTGCTCCCCTGCGGTGTGCAGGTGACAGTCGAGCATGCCGTTGCTGACGCTCATGGTGGTCGCGGAGTTCCACACTCCCACCTGACCGCGCGGACGCGCAGTCTCGCGGGACGTCTCGGTCATGCCGTCGTACCAGGACCATCCCGGATACACGGCGGCGAACGAGCCGAGCGGCGCCGGTGTCGCGAAGTCCTGCTCGAGCAACGGGGTCCATCCGGCCGGGGCGGAGGGGCGCGTGGCACCGGCCGCGACCGGCGCGCCGTCGGCGGTCGCCGGCAACTGCACGGCCGCTCCGACGACCTCAGTCCCCTTGCTGCGCACGACCGGAGCGACGTCGACGGTGTAGGGGGTGGTGGTCGCCAGCCCGGTGAGCACGAGAGAGCCGCTGGCCGCGATCGCGTCGTGCTCCTGGATCGGCGCCGTCCCGCCGGCACGGATAAGGGTGACCCGGACCGCCACGACGTCCTGACCACCGGGCGCGAGCTCCCAGTCGACGGTCAGCCGTCCCCGTCCAGGCCGGACCGCAGCGGTGAGATGGGCGGGTCCCTCAGCACCGACCCGCTTCACGACGGCCTCCGCGACGATCCTGGCAGCAGCGGTCGGCACGCCTCGGCGCTCCGCGATCAGTCGCGTGAGCACGTCCGTCGGAGGCACGGATGCGCTGCCGCGCGCAACCACGCGCAGTCCGGCGCAGTCCGGGCCCGTGCAGGACACCCCACCTGCGACGCCACGGCCGGTGCGCACGAGTACGAGACGCGCTCCCCCCGGCGCGCCACGCAGTTCGAGCGCCTCGGAGGCGCGTGGTGCGACGGTGACCGAGCCGGTCGTCGATCCAGCTGGCCCGATCGGCGAGGCATCCGCGCGCAGGTAGGCCACGACCCCGATCACGACGGAGCCGGTGCGGTCGTCGTTGCGGATCAGGAGGCGACCGTCCGCGCTCAGCGGAAGGATCGCCCATTGCGGGGATGCATCGGAGGCGAGCAGCCGCGTGCACACGGTGCCCTTCTCGTCGCACACGACTGCCTGCCCCAGCCCTTCGGCGCCCCCGGCGATGAGCGTCGAGAGGACCAGCCCCAGGCATGCGAGGACCGCGATACCGGCGGACCGGACCGGGTGTCGGCGCACGGCCCGCCCCACCCCGGCTGCCCGAGTACGGACCCTCGGGAGGGGGGAAGCGGGCGGCACTGCGGCACCATACCCGCGGATGCCCTGATCAGATGCCGAAGTCGGCGGATCCGGACCTTCGAGGGCCGCGACTCGGCCCCTGAAGGTCCGGATCCGCTGAGGTCAGCCCCGCTTGTACTGCGCCACCCAGTCGATGTACACGGACCCGTCCGCGTTCGCCGCCGGGCTCGTGCCGTCGGTCGACGTCTCGTTCTGGAGATCCCACCGCATCGGCTGCGTCGGCAGGTAGGTGGGGTCGGTGACCGTCTTGACGACGGAGCCGTCGAGCTCGTACGTGATCCGGCCCGGCTCCCACGTCGTGGTCGCCGTGTGCCACTTCCCGTCGGCCATCCGGGTCGCCGTGGCCCCCCAGGTCTGGTCGCTGGGGTTCCCGAGCACGTTGTGCGCCGCCCAGCCCACCGCGCCGTCGAGGTTCGCCTCCGGGAAGTCGACCTCGCCGCTGCTCCAGTTGTTCGAGGTCGGCCACAGCAGCCATGCGACCTTGAATCCCTTGACGCTGTCGGCCTTGAACCGCACGACGTACTTGCCGTACGTCTGCCCCTGCTGGTTCCACGAGCCCGTGCCGGGCACGATCGGCGTCAAGGCGCCGGCCTGCGCCTTGCCGTTCGACATCCAGTTCCGCATGCGGAGCACCGAGCCCGACACGCTCATCGTGGTCGATGAGTTCCACGTCGTCCCCGAGGCTCCGGAGGTGCTCCCGTCGTAGCCGGCCCACCCGGGGTACTTGGACGCGAACGAGCCGAGTGCGGCATCGGTGTCGAAGTTCTGGGCGATCACCCGTGTCCATCCCGGGTAGGCGTTCGCCGCCGGCATGGCGGACCCGCTCGACGGAGTCGGCGCCGCATTGCTCGGTGTGGCGCTCGGCGATGCGCTCGGGCTGCTGGACACGCTCGGCGCGCTCGAGGACGGTGCGCTCGACGGGGTCCCCCCGGCGGTGTTCGCGAGCGTGGTGGCGGTCATCGAGATCGGCGACACCGTCGCGCCGCCGACGACGGGTGCGACCGTCACGGTGTAGCGGGCACCGGCACGGAGGCCCGAGAGGGTGTACGAGCCGTCCGACGCGGGGCGATCCACCGGGGCCGCGCCACTGCCCGGGCCGGAGCTCGCGACGCGCACGGCGCTGACCTTGTCCGAGCCGACGGCGAGCTTCCACGAGACGGTGAGCGACCCCGGCCCCGGGGCGATGGCGGCCGCGATGGTGGCCCGATCGACGCTGGCAGCGAAGTCCGCCACCGCACTCGGGGTGGGCATGGCCGTGGCGGTGCGCGACGCGAAGTCGCGGAGCGCGGTGGCGATCTCGGTGCGGTCCACGGTGTCGTGCCGACCGGAGAACGCGACCAGCGCGGTCCCGCATCGGCGCGCGCCGTCTTGGACGGCCGAGGTCGACGCATCGGTTGCGGTGGCGCTACCGGAGGAGGCCGAAGCGCTGGGCACGACCGGGGACGTGCAGGCGGCATGACTCTTCGCCCACTGCGACCGGGCGAACGAGCTCCCGACCTGCACGATGACGGCGCGCGCGGTGGAGGGCACGCCGGAGAGCCGGACCTGCTTCCGCTGGTGCTGGTCCAGCTCCACGGACGCTGCGGTCCCAGGGCTCGCGGGTGTCACCGATGTCGCGGAGGCGGCGTCCGACGTCACGTAACCGACGACCCCGACCTCGGTGTCCCCCTGTGCGCCGTCGTTCCGCACGGCCAGCCGGTCGTCGCCCTGTCGCTGCAGGGGGATGATCGCGATCGACGCCGTCGTCGCGGCGGTCGTGTCGATGCACGCGCCTCCTGCCGAGTCGCACACGGCGAGCGCCGGGGACGCGCCCACGCCGAGCAGCGCGCCCGTCACGGAGACGGCGGTGGCCAGCGCCGCGCCGGCGCCCGTCACCAGCAGCCAGCGCCGCGGTCGGACCGGGCGTCGGCCGCCCCGGTGCGCTGAGCGCCGTCCCCCGGCGATGGCAGGATCGCCGACGCCGGCGACCCAGTTGCTCCGCATCCTGCTTCTGGACACCCCGTGCTCCCTCGTCCCGGACGCCCGTGCTTCCTTCGGGACGTCCTTCTTGCGCGGCCCGGTCGTCGTCCGGACTCGCGGAACGTATTGAGGAGTGTTCGCCGGGAAGGCGAGGCGACACGGCGTGTTGGGCACCCTTCCGGTGGCCGAAAGGTGCTACGCCGCGTCCGGCTCGGGCGTGCTAGGGACGCCGGACGGCGAGAGTCGCTCCGTTCACCGACGGTCCGCTTCGGCCTGCAGCGTCGCCTCGACACGAGCGAGGTGCTCGGCGTACGGGAATCGCTCATCGACCCACGCCTGGCAGGCTGATCCGAGACCGGGCTCCGTGTCGCGCCAGTCGAGGACGTCCGAGAGCACCTGGAGCAGCGCATCCGCGTCCCGCGGCGGCACGAGCAGGCGCTCCATGCCCCCTTCCAGCAGCTCGGGCACCGCTCCGACCCGGGCACCGATCACCGGCCGTCCGGTCGACATGCCCTCCACGATCGTGCGGCCGAACGCCTCCTCGACCCAGGAAGGGCTGACTACCACGTCCGCGGCGTGGAGGAAGGGGATGACGTCCGTACTCGGCGGGACAACGCGGACCCGCCGTTGGTCGAGCCGGGCGATCTGTCGCCTGGTCTGGTCCGAGTCCATCTCGGGCGGGTAGAACCCCGCGAGCAGCAGGGTGACGTCGTCGCGCTCAAGGCGACGGAACGCCTCGAGCACGGTCGGCAGCCCCTTCTCCTCCGTGAAGCGTCCGTAGAAGGTGATGACCCTGCCCTCGATCGGCAGCCCGAGGGACGTCCTGGCCGCCCTCAGCTCGTCGGCGCCGCCGAACGGGTAGCGCCCCGGCGGGAGCGCGTTGTGGATGACCTCGATGCGGTCGCCCGGTACCCCCGCCTCGATCCACTGCCGCCTGGTGAACTGCGACACCGCGATGAAGCGGGGCACGCCCCTGGCGAGCCATCGGGTGCGAGGCGAGCTCGGCGCGTGGTGCAGGTGGGCGACGAGACGGACTCCCGTGGCGGCGGCGAGCAGCCTCCCCCACACGATGTGCTCGGCGCGCCCGAGCCACACCACGTCCGGGCGCAGCCGGCGCGCAGCACGCAAGGTCGGAAGGAACGCGAGCAGGTCGCGAAGCGGTCGACGTCGGGTGAGCTTGAACCGCACAGGTCCGTGCAGCACGACGCCGCCGTCCTCGAACAGCGACCGCTGCGACCCGTCCATCCCGTAGAACAGCTCGACGTCGTGACCGTTCGCGACGAGGGCCGTGGTGTCTTCGAGGGTGCAGATCTCGATGCCGCCGACCGGCAGGAGGAACGCGATATCGCCGACCACCCGCATCCTCGAACGATATCCGTTCACCCCCGCGACCAGGCGGAGCGGGCCCACAACTGGGGTGTCGACGGCGAGGGGCCGTCACGTAGTCTCAGGACGCTGTCGAACCCGGGGCAGCCCCGTCCTTCACCCAAAGGTCCCTTCTGACATGGCCGATGCCCGCGGAATCGCGCGTGGCGCGATCTGGAACTACTCCGCGCAGATCGCCACCGTCCTGGCACAGGTGGCCTATGCGGCGGTGACCTCGCGCCTCCTGGCACCGCACGACTTCGGTGCGTTCGCCGCGGGCACCGCGAGCGTCGCACTGATCAACCTCGTGTCGATGGCCGGCATGCCGCAGGTCGTGGGCCGGATGACCGACCTGCACCCCGACCGCCTGGTCGGCCTGCTCGCGTACGCCGGGGTGATCGGCCTGGGCGCCGGCGCACTCACCTTCTTCGGCGCCCCGCTCTGGGCGACCGTCTGGGGCGTGCCCGCAGCCGTTCCCGTGCTGCACGTGCTCGCCCTCACCTCCGTCATCACCCCGTTCGTCGCGCTCGGCAACGGGCTCGCCCTGCGACTCGGCCTCTTCAAACGGTTGGCCGCCGCGACCGTCGCTGCGAATGTCGGCGGCATGGCGCTCGGCGCGGTCTTCGTGCTGCTGTGGCGAGCGCCGGACTCCCTTGCGGTCGCCCAGGTCATCTCCCTGCTGGGTGTGGCCACGATCGTGCTCACACAGACGCGCTCGCACTTCCGCGGTCGATTCCGTCTCCGCACCACGCTCGCCGACGTGAGCTACAGCACGAAGACGCTCGTCTCCGCCCTCCTCACCTATTGCGCCTCCACGGTCGGCAAGGTCGGCGTCAGCCAGGCGCTCGGTCCGGTGCCGCTCGGCAACTGGAACCGGGCCGACGCGATCACCACCAACCCGTTCTTCCTCCTCGGTTCCGCCATCACGCAGGCCGTGTATCCGGAATTCCGGCACGACATCGAGGACCGCACGCGCACGCGGCGGGTCTGGTCGGATCTGCTCGGGGTCCTCGGTTGGGTCTGCGTGCCGCTGGGGGTGTTCGTCGCGGTCATCGCTCCGTTCGCGGCGCGAATCCTGCTCGGTGACGGGTGGGGGCTCGCGGGGCAGTACGCGTCCATCCTCGCGATCATCGGCGGCCTGCAGCCCGTGGTGTTCATGCTGGTCAGCGGCTTCGAGGCACTCGGCCGGTTCAGCTGGAACTGGAGCGGATACGTGATCTCGTTGGTGGTCAACGTGCTGAGCGCCGGCGCGGCGGTGATCCTGCACAGCGTCTGGCCGGTCTTCATCGGCACCCTCGTGTCGTTCGCGATCATGCACCCCGTGCACCTGCTGCTGGCCAACCGAGAAGGGCTCGTGGACCTCCGACGTGTCGGACGCCACTACGCGGAGATCGCCGGGTTCAGTCTGGGATTCGCCGTGGTGCTCTGGACGCTGCTGCACGTACCGACCGTGCTCGCGATCTCGCCGGTGCTCCTGATCGCCGTGCTGCTGTTCGCCGTCGTCGGCACGCTCCTCCTGCTCAAGCGCCGCGATCGGTTCCCGCCGGTCGTACTGGCCCGTCGCTACGGGCTGTTGCCGAAGCGGGACGCCGGGATGATCGAGACCACGAACGCCGCGGCGGCCGGACGATGAGCGGCGCGATGCCTCGGCTGCTGATCGTCGCGAGCAACCGTTGGGGTTACCTCTGGCAGCGCCACCAGTCGCTCGCGGTCGCCGCGGCCGCCGACGGATGGCAGGTCGACTACCTGCAGCCCCGCCCGCGCAACCTGCGACAGATCGCCTCCTACCCCCTGCGGATGATCCGGAGAACGAGGGTCGAGCAGGAGCACCCCGTCGCCCACGACGGCGTCTCCATCGTGGGCAGGGCCGGCTGGGCCGGACGAACGGGCCCGTACGACATGGCGATCGTGTATCTGCCGGACCGACTGACCGAGTGGCTGCTGCGACGTGTGGTGCGCGGCCCCATCGTCTACGACGCGGTCCTGGATTGGGCGACGGTTCCCGCCGCCTGGTTCCCGCCGGTGGGCTGGCGGTCGTCCGAGCGCCGCATAACGAGAATGCCCCGCGCGTCGACGTCCACGGACTCCCGCGGCATGGCGGAGCTGCTCGCTCGCCGTGGGTTCTCGGCCGAGGTCGTGCCGCCGGCAGCCGACGACGCCTTCCTTACCGCTCCCCACCCCGACTGGAACGAGCGCCGCAGCCGGGCGCTGTACTTCGGGGCGGTGCGTGCGGAGGTCGATCTGACGCTCATGGAACGGCTCGTGGCGGACGGCGTGCCCGTCGACGTCGTGGGCGTCGTGGACGAGGACCTGCGTTCTCGGCTGCTCGCCGCGGGAGTGTCGATCGAGCCACCGGTCGGAGTCGAGGCGATCGCCGAACGGGCGGCGCAGTACCGTGTCGTCCTCCTGCCGTACCGCGGCGCCCGTGGCGCCACTCTCGCTCCGGCGAAGCTGTTCAACGCCGTCGCGAGCGGCGCGTGGGTCGTCGCGTCCGGCATCGACACCAGCGTCGTCACCGCGCCCGGCCTGGTCACGCTGGAAACGAGTGACGACCCGGCCGAGCGGATCCGCGCGCTGTTCCGTTCGGCGCCGGGGCGCCCCGCGGAGCTGCCCACGTGGGCGGCTCGCTGGCGCCGACTGCTGGAGATCGCCGAAGCGCCGATCGTCGCCGGAAGCACGGAGGTGCTGTCGTGAACATCGTCATGTACATCGGCGGCGGCGCCATCGGCCTGCTGCTCCTCGCCGCGTTGTGGGCCGCGAAGTCGTGGAAGCCGACCCTCTGGGCGCTCGCGGTGCTGCTCTCGGTGTCGCCCCTCGCGCTCGCGACGAAAGTGCCGGCGCTCGGCAGCGACACGCTCTTCAAGGCGGCGATCATGGCGATGATCGTGCTGCTGTGGATGCGGCTCGGCATGCGCGTGCGCTGGCCGGTTGGGCTGATGCTCGGTGCGCTGCTGTTCGCGCTCATCGTGTCCGTGACGCACGTGGTGCCGTCGATCTCCGTCAGCACCGGGCTCGCGTTCAAGGCGTTCTCGGGGTACTTCATCACCATCGCGGCGCTGATGGTGCGCTGGCGCCGCGAGCACCTGGCCGACGTGCTGCAGGTGCTTGTCGCGCTCCCGCTGCTGTCGAACATCATCGGACTCGTGCTCCAGGCGGCGGGCATGTGGCAGATCCGCGGAGACGGCCGTCTCGGTGGCGCCCTGATCGGTCCGACGCTGGCCCTGCTTTCTGTCTCCGCCGCGTTCGCCGCACTGGCCGGGATCATGGTGCTCGGCCGGCGCAAGTGGACCGTCTGGCTGCTCGTGGACTGCGCGTTCGCATTCCTCACCCTGACCCGCGGTGCGCTGCTCGCCTCCGGGATCCTGGTCCTGGCCATGGGCATCTGGACCTTCCGGGCACGCAGGACCAGCTCCTCCAAGACCGTGAACGCCGCCCGACTCGTGTTCTTCGGCGCGGTCGCAGTCGCCCTGATCGCCCTGCCGTCGATCCTCGCGCGCGACCAGGGGAACTCCTACGAGGGCTCGTTCAACACCTCGGGTCGCGATCAAGCCTGGCCGTTCTACATCAGCCTCTCCGCGAACTCCCCGTTGCTCGGTCGAGGGCTGGGATTCGCGAACATCGCGAACGCGCTGCTCCATCCCGTGGGAGTCCAGAGCGCGTTCGAGTCACCGCACAACGAGTACATCCACCTCTACGTGGACGGCGGGTTCGTCTTGGCTGTGCCGTTCTTCTTCGGCCTCATCGCGCTGTTCGCCCTCGTGGGTCGGATCACTCGGCGGCGGATGCTGGCACTCGGGATCCTCGGCGCCACCTTGCTCTACTGCTACGTCGACAACAACTTCTCGACACCGCAGTTCGACGTCGTGCTGGGTCTACTGCTCGCCGCGCTGATGGCACCCGCGCCCACGAGCGACGAGGCTGTCGAGCTCGAGGGCCGCGCGATCGAGGTGGTCGCCGAACGCGAGCAGTCGGATCGGAGACCGGTCCGCGTCTGACCGCGGACGGCGCAGATCGCCGACCACGAGCGATGAGACCGGCGGCCGCTCCGGCTTGTCGGTATCGGAGCACCGGAGCGGCCTGCGACTGCAGCATCTGCACCGACTGGCAGCGGCGACGCACCCGGAGCCGCAGAGTCCGCGCCTCGCCCCGTGGCGACATGCCCCGACCGCATCCGCTCGAGCGCTCCGCGGTCGAGCGCGCGCGGGCCACCTGTCGAAAGGCCGGCCGGCCAGCGGCTCGGCCGGTCAGCGCGCGCGGATGCGGTGCAGCGCCTGACGAGGCCAGAGCGCGGCTGCGCCGAGCATGGCGAGCGCTGCACGGCCGCGGCGCCCGGCCGCCTTCGCCTGCAGCGCCGACCGGTAGAGCGTGAGGCTCCGGGTCTGGAGCTGCACACCGAGCCGGCCGAGCGGCCCGATCGCACTCCACAGCTCCGCCGGTTGCAGCTCCGGTCGGCCCGCGAGTCGCCGACGATGATTCTCGACGGCGAGCCGGATGTTGCGTCGGACCTTGCTCATCGAGCCGGCGTTGATGCCGCTGTCGTGGAACCGGTAGCGCAGCACCGTCCGATCGAGGTTCGCCAACCGGCCGTGCTCCGCGAGGCGGAGGAACAGGTCCCAGTCCTCCGAGACCCCGTGCTGCCAGTAGCCTCCGACCTCACGGATGGCCGACGCGCGCAGCATCACCGACGGGTGGCACACCACATGGCGTCCCGCGATCAGGCCGGCCAGGATCTCGTCGTGGCTCGCAGGGAAGCGCGATTCGGACTCCGCGCGCCCGTCCACCAGGCGCTCGATCTGGCCGCCGACGAGCACCACCTCCGGATGGTCACGCAGGAAGGCGGCCTGCGCGGCGAAGCGACCGAGCACGGTCTGGTCATCGCCGTCCATGCGTGCGAGGAACTCGCCCCGCGCTTCGGCGAACCCGCGGTTCAACGTCGCGGCGAGACCGCGATTCTCCTGACGGACCACGACGAGGCGCGGATCCTGCACCGCAGCGAGGACCGCGTCCACCGAGCCATCGGTGCTCCCGTCGTCGATGACGCGGAGCTCGAGGTCGATCTGATCCTCGTCGAGCACGCTGCGCACCGCCTCGAGCAGATACTCCCCCGCGTTGTACGCCGGGAGGATCACGGAGACGGTCGGCACCGCCCGGAGGGAATCCGCGGAACGAGGCGCGCCCGCCGCCTGCGTCGGAGGGGCGGGCGTCGGACGCTCGGCCATCAGACCTCGCGGGTCTTCAGTGCGGCCGCGCGCTTGGCGTCACGACGGCTCCGAGACTTCCCGACCCGGGACGAGTACTCGTACCGCACGTAGGAGGAGGCGTCCGCGCCCTTCACCGGCAGCTTCGTGAGCACCACGCCGAGCACCCGACCGCCGACCCGCTCGACCTTGCCGATCGCGTCCGCGAGCTGTCCCTTCGTCGCGTGACCGGCGGCGCACACCATGATCGTGCCGGCTGCGCGGTGGGAGAGGATGGCGGCGTCGCTCACCGGCAGCAGGGGCGGCGCATCGATGACGATCGAGCCGAAGCGGTCCTCGAGCGATTCGAGGAGCCGCTTCATCGCCTCGCTCTGCAGCAGCTCGTTCGGGTTCGGCGGGATCGTCCCTGCGGGCAGCACCGTGATCTCCCCGTTCCCCCACTGCTGCAGCGCGTCGTCCAGGTCGACGCGCCCGATGAGCACGTCCGTGAGGCCCACCGCTCCGTCGAGCAGGAGCGAGTCCGCCACGCGCGGACGACGCAGGTCGGCATCGATGATGAGCACGTCGGCGTCCGTGTCCGCGATGGCGAGCGCGAGGTTCACCGCGGTGGTGGTCTTCCCCTCCCCCTCGGTGGACGAGCTGATGACCATCGACTTCAGCGAGCGGTCGACGTCGAGGAACTGCAGGTTGGTGCGCAGCGAGCGGAACTCCTCTGCGAGTCTGCCGGTCGGCTCGTTGCGCATGACGAGCGGGTTCTTCTTGACTGCGCTGGAATGAGCGATGCCGCCGAGCACCGGCCGGTCGGTCACGGCCTGCGCGTCCTCCGGACGACGCACGCGGGTGTCGAGCACCGCGCGGAGGATGGCGAAGACGAGCGCCAGCGCGAAACCGGCGACCACGCCGATGAGCAGCGTCAGCGGGACGTTCGGGGAGCTCGGAGCCTTGGGGGCCTGCGCGGCCTCGACTGTCGAGATCTTGACGGGCGCGCTGCCACCACGGGTGGGCGAGATCTCGGACACGCTCTTCGCGAGCTGCTCGGCGACCCCGTTGGCGATGGCCGCGGCGCGCGTCGGCGATGAGTCCTTCACCGCGATCGCGATCAGGGTGTCCGTGCCGGTCGTCGTGATGGTGATCTCGCTCGCGAGCTTCGTCGTGGACACGGTGAGGCCGAGCGACGAACGCACCGGATCGAGCACGACAGGCTTCGTCGCGATGCCGGCGTAGGTGTTGACGACTTGCGCCAGGTAGGTCGAGCCGGCCGAGAGCTGGTTGAGGTCGCTCGCCGAGCTGAGCGTCACCACGACGGACGATTCGGCGTCGTAGCTGGGCGTCTGCTTGAGCGCGACGACGGCGGCGCCGCCACCACCGATCAGCGCTGCGACGACGAGCAGCACCCACGATCGGCGGAGCACGCGGATGTAGTCGGAGAATTCCACAGCTTGGTCCCTCGGTTCGGGCAGGTCCGGGTGGTCGCGGTCGAACATCGTCGGGTGTCCGATGTCATTGCGACCGCCTGCACCATTCTGCGCCGCATCAGATCATCGGCGCGCCCCCAGAATGCGGCGCACGAGGTCGTGTGCACGCTCTGAGCACGGACCGATCCCTCGGCCCGTCGGAAGACCCCCGCGTCCCCGTCGGCACACGCATCCATTGCGCACGGCCCCAGAAGACGGGTGGTTCCTGGATCTGTGAGGCGCCACGCCGTACAGTCGGACTTGCAGGACACCGATCGCGCCGGTCGCGCCCTGCATACCCGTACCCATTCGGCGCCAGTACTGCGACACCCATCGCAGGTGAGGCCTCCCATGCCCCTCTCTCAGCCCCTTTCGCGATCCATCGAAATCGCGAAGGTCCCGTTCCAGGTGACCACACTCGACGGTGCGGCCGACTGGATGCTGACCCGCGCCGCACGGCCTGGACCAAGCGGGGTCGCGGTGCGGCTCGCCAACGCCTTCTGTGTCACCCTGGCCAGCCGACGCCCCGACTACCTCCATCTTCTCCGGACCCGCGGGGTCAACTTCCCGGACGGAGCACCCGTCGCATGGACCATGCGACGCGCCGGTGCCCCCCACGCCGGCCGCGTCCGCGGCCCCTCGTTCTTCGCCGAGACGCTCGAGCGCAGTCAGGGCACCGGCATCCGCCACTACTTCTTCGGCACCGACGAAGCGGTGCTCGACGGGCTCGTCGAGCGTGTGAGGACGCTGTACCCGCGGGCGATCGTCGTCGGTGCATCCGCGCCCGACTTCGCCGAGGATCCGCGAGCGCTCGCCGCCCAGCTCCCTGCCTCAGTCACGCGCGACTCGGTCGACATCGTGTGGGTGGGGCTCGGGACGCCGAAGCAGGATTTCGTCGCCGATGTGCTCGCCACGGAGCGGGGCATGGTCGCAGCCGGTGTCGGGGCCGCGTTCGACTTCCTCGCCGGCAGCGTCCGTGAGGCGCCGCGCTTCGTTCAGAACTCGGGCCTCGAATGGCTGTTCCGGCTCGTGTCGGAGCCGCGTCGACTGTGGCGCCGCTACCTCATCGGGAACGTGCAGTTCCTTCGAGTCGTGCTGCCCGCGCTTCGCAGCGCGAAGCGCGACCAGGAGCTCGGCGACGCCCTTCCCGACACCCAGCCGATCACCCTCCCCACGCCGGACCAGATCGCGGAGCGCGCCACCGTGCAGGCCCACTGAACGCAGGGCGAAGGCCCCGTCTCCGCACCGGAGCCGGGGCCGTCCGCGTTCCTGCCCGCGGACATCCCACGAAGACCCGTCGAGGGCGTCGCCGGGATCCGCCGACGCCCTCGATGGCCGGCCGCGCTACTCGACCGTGACGGACTTCGCCAGATTGCGCGGCTGATCCACGTCGAGCCCCTTCGCGACGGCGAGCTCCATGGCGAACAGCTGCAGGGGCACCACCGCGAGCAGCGGCTCCATGAGCGGGCAAGCGAGCGGAATGCGGAGCACGTCGTCCGCATACGGCAGCACCGCCGCGTCACCGGCCTCCGCGATCGCGATGACGTGGGCGCCACGAGCGCGGACCTCCTGGATGTTCGACACGACCTTGGCGTGCAGCTCCTCACCCTGTCGAGGACTCGGGACGATCACGATCACGCGCTGGCCCGGCTCGATCAGCGCGATCGGACCGTGCTTCAGCTCACCGGCGGCGAATCCCTCGGCGTGGATGTACGCCAGCTCCTTGAGCTTCAGGGCCCCCTCGAGCGCGATCGGATACCCGACGTGGCGTCCGAGGAAGAGCACGGAACGGGTGTCGGACATGCTGCGCGCGAGTTCGCGCACCTCGGCGGACTCCTCGAGGACGGTCGCCAGCTTCGCAGGGATGGCCTCGAGCTCGGCGAGTTGGGCACGGATCTCCGTCGCGTGGATCGACGCCCGCGCCTGCGCGATCGCGAGGCCGAGCAGGTAGAGGGCGGTGATCTGCGCGACGAAGGCCTTCGTCGACGCGACAGCGACCTCAGGGCCCGCGTGCGTGTAGAGCACACCATCGGACTCGCGCGCGATCGTCGCCCCCTGGGTGTTGCAGATCGACAGGGTCGTCGCTCCGCGCTCACGGGCGTAGCGGACCGCCATCAGGGTGTCCATCGTCTCCCCCGACTGGCTGATGGAGACGACGAGCGTGCTCGGGGACAGCACGGGCTCCCGGTAGCGGAACTCGTGGGCGAGCTCCACCTCGACCGGCAGGCCGGCCCAGCGCTCGATCGCGTACTTGCCGAGCAGGCCCGAGTACGCGGCGGTTCCGCAGGCGAGCACGAGCACCCGATCGATCGCCGCGAGGTCGAGGCCGGCGAGCTCCGGCACCACGACCCGGCCGTCGACGACCCGACCGCGGATCGTGTTCGCGACGGCGTCGGGCTCCTCGCTGATCTCCTTCGCCATGAAGCTCGACCAGCCGCCCTTCTCGGCGGCCGACGCGTCCCATGCGACCTCGAACGGCGTGGGCTCGACCGGCTCGCCGTCGAAGTCGAACACCTCGACGGCGTCCGCCGTGATCGCGACCATCTGGTCCTGACCGATGGCGAGCGCCTGCCGCGTGTACTCGACGAACGCGGCGACGTCGGAGCCGAGGAAGTGCTCGTGCTCGCCGAGCCCGATCACGAGGGGCGAGTTGCGACGGGCCCCGACGACGAGCCCTGGCTCGTCGGCGTGTACGGCCAGCAGCGTGAAGGCGCCTCGCAGTCGCCCGACGATCGCGAGCATCGCGGCGCGGAGGTCGCGCGTCCGGCTGTACTCCCGACCGAGGAGGACGGCTGCGACCTCGGTATCCGTCTCGCTGTCGAAGCGATGGCCCTCAGCGAGCAGTTCGGCCTTGAGCGCGGCGTCGTTCTCGATGATGCCGTTGTGGATTAGCGCGAGCCGGCCGTCATCGCCGAAATGCGGGTGCGCGTTGCCGTCGGTGGGGCCGCCGTGCGTCGCCCAACGCGTATGCCCGATCCCCGTGCCGGCGTCGGGGAGGCGCTGTTCGGCGAGGTCGGCCACGAGCACGTCGAGGCGTCCCGCCTTCTTGCGCGAGTGCAGCATGCCGTCACCGTCGACGACCGCGATCCCCGCGGAGTCGTAGCCGCGGTACTCGAGGCGACGGAGGCCGTTCACGATGACGTCGGTGCTCGAGCGAGCCCCGACGTAGCCGACGATTCCACACATGGTTCGGGCTCGTTTCTCGGAAGGGCGGGTGGTCAGCGCGCGAAGGCGCCCGATGGAGATGCAGGAGCGCGCATCACTGACGGCCGTGCGCGGTGGCGCGCGGCACACCTTCGGGGCGGTGCGAGAAGGGTGGTGACACGGGCGACGAGCACGGCGTATCCGTTCCGCCCTGTGGGTGCAGGGCAGCGGTGAGATTCGGGTCCTGCCACGGTAATGGTCTGCGGTGCTGGCGGGCAGCCCCCGAAGAGGGGCGCGGACGCCCGGGATGCCTCACCGTCGGGCGGTGTACCGTCATGCGGCCGCGCGTGCCGCGGTCGACACCGGTGGACCTGCACCGCGATGAAGGAGTGATGTGGCAGATCTGACCCCGGTGCGACTGGAGCGCACGACGGACTCCGGCACCTGGGACGCCCTCGTCGAGTCCCTGACGCCGGAACCGGCGTTCCACCGGGCGGATTGGCTCGATCTGCAGTCGAAGCTCAACGGCTTCCTGGTCGAGCGCCTGCTCGTACTCGAGGAGGACCGCCCGATCGGCGTCGTGCCCGTGCCGCGCCGCTCGCGGCGATCCATCGAGGGCATCGATGCGCCGTTCCCGTATCTCGGCCCGCTCGTGCCCGCGGAGCGCCTCAGCGCGACGATCGCGGCGCTTCGGACGTGGCAGCGCAGGAACGGCCTGGTCATCTCGCACTTCGAGTTCGGTCCTGCCGCGGCCCCGTCGACGCTCGAGACCCTCACCGGCGCCGGCGCTCAGGCGCACGCGGACAGCACGGTACTGGTCGATCTCGCCCACGGCTCGGCCGATGCGCTCCGCGCCGGGTACTCGTCCCTGCGCCGCCGCGACATCCGCCGAGCGATCCGCGACGGCGCGACCGTCCGCAATGCGCACCCGGGTGAGCTCACGGCGCTGCTCCCCCGCGTGCTGGAGGAGGCATTCCATGCGCACGGCAAGCCTTCCCCGTATCCGGAGGACGTCGGTGAGCAGGTCGAGGCGTGGGCGGAGGGCCGCAGCGACGTGGGCACGTTCACCGCGTTGGTGAACGGGGAACCCGCCGGTGTGCAGGTCGTGCTCGGAGGTGGCGAGATCGCGCTCGCCTGGGTCGGAGCGTGCCTTCGCGCCTACCGGAGCGCGAACCCGAACGTCCTGCTGTACGACCGCCTGCTCGAGTGGGCGCTGGAAACGGGGCACCGGACCGTCGATCTGGTCGGTCGCGTCGATGAAGGCGTACTGCGCTACAAGATGGCGTTCGGCGGGGTCGAGACCCCCTACACGGTCGCACGGTCGACGTTGATCCCGCAGCCGCTGCTCACTGCGGCGGGCAAGGCCCGTCGGCTCATCAAGCGCTGACGCGGTCCGGGCGCTCGGGAACCCGCGCGCCCGCGACCAGCTGGTCGAGCATGCCGCGATACGAGGCGGGATCGAGTGGCCGGAGGACTTCGCCGAGCCTCGTCCGCAGCGGCACCCGCAGACCGGCTTCACTGAGCCATTGGTCGATGTCGAGGATCGACGCTCCGGACGAGAACTGCGCCAGCTGCCTCGCCCCCGCGGCCTCATGGGTCAGCCGGTAGCTCTTCGTCCGCGTCGCCCACGCCCGTGCGTCCGGAGGACTCACCTTTCCGAGCAGGAGCGCCGTCAGCCACAGCGCCTGCATCTCCGCGCCGACGGGGCTCCGGAACGAGTTCATCCATCCGAGGAACGCGATGCGCGACGGGTGCCGGGGCACGGTGTGCAGGTAGAGGTGCAGGTCACCCTGCGGATCGAGCAGCGTCGCCCGCACGGCGTCGCTGAGGAACGACAGGTCCTGGTCGTACCCGGTGGCCGCCACGACGACGTCGACAGGCAGGGTCGACCCGTCGGCGAGCACGGCACGTCCTCCCGCCGGTGCGGCCTCGAGGGCCGTGATGCGGGTGCCGCGGGCGAGTCGGATCGCCCCCGCGTCGATGGCTTCGAAGAACCCGGTCGTGACGAGGTGCGTGAACCCGTCGATCCCGCCCTCGGGAACGAGCCCGCGCCGGTCGAGCTCGAGCTGGGCGCGGACGCGGCGCTCGAGCGCTCGGAGCACCCGGACCCGGACGCTGCGGTCGAGGCGTTGCAGCACGCGGCCGACGATGGTCCGGTGCGGCGCCCAGATGAGGTGCTCGCCGAGCCGGGAGAGCACGAGGCGCTGCCAGGTCATCCCACCGATCCGCCACGGCAGCTTCCAGCTGATCCCCCGCGCGACGACGGTGACGGACCGGGCGAGCGGCACCGCTGCGAGCGCGATGTCGGCCGCGGATTTCCCCCAGCCGACGACGACGACGTCGCGGCCGCGCAGGCGGTCGCCGTCCCCGACGTCGGACGGTGCGAGGACCAGGCCCCCGTTCGCGGCGAAGCCCGCCGCGCCGGGGTACTCGGGCACATGGGGAAGCGAGCAGATGCCGTTCGCCATGACCAGCCAGTCGGCGTGCTCACGCCGCGCTCCGCCTGGACCTTCGACGTCGAGGTCCCAGCCGTCGTCGCCCGCGGCGCGGTCGGCGAGCACGACACGGGTGCCGAGCTCGATCACCTCGTCCAGTCCGTTGCGGCGCGCGAACTCGGCGAGGTAGGCCTGCACGGCGGCTCCGCTCGGGAACTCGTCGTACTCGTCCGGCATCGGCAGGTCCGAGAAGGAGTAGGTGCGCTTGTCGTTCTGCGTCTTCACCCCGGGGTAGCGCCGCGACGCGCTCCACACCCCGCCGACGTCGGCCCGCTCCTCGAACACGACGACCTCGAACCCCGCGGCCTTGAGGGCACGCGCAGCGGCGAGACCGGAGACACCTGCTCCGACGATCGCGACCTTCACTTCGCTCCACCTTCCCCGACGGGGCACGCCGGCGTGGGTCGAGCCGGTTCGGGTGGTCGGGTGGCCCCAGCGTAGAGATCGGCACGCACCGCCGCATTCCCCACTCGAGGGCACAGGGGAGGGATCGCAGGCGGCGGCGTGGCGGTGATGTGCTCGACACATCGGCGCGGGATCATGTGCTGTGCGCGCGTGGGTCCGGCTTCCGGCGATGGATCGCGCACGCCGCCGGCAGATGCGGAAGGCGCACCGTACGCGGATGCGCGAGCTGCGTCGAACCGCTCCCGAACGCTGGCGCGAGCATCCGTGATCCGATCCCTCCGGCGCCAGGAGGCGTGCGTGGGGATCACGGCTGCAGTCCTGTGACGATCGCGGCGAGCTTCGATGCGATCGTGCGCTCGTCGCTCGCGGTGAGGTCCCCGGCGCGCGCCGGGGCGGTCAGCCACTTGGACGCGACGGGATCGACCCACTTCGCTCCGGCCGACGCGGCCGCGACGGACAGCGTGCTGCGCAGGGTCGCGAGCGTGGCCGACGAGAACCCGTTCGTGACGACGGGCCCGACCAGCGCCACGGCGGCGCCGGGAGCCCGCTTGTGCACCGCCGCGACCACCTGCGTCGCGGCACCGGCAAGGGTGTCGCCGGAGGCGGCGCCGTCGTTCGCACCGCCGACGACCAGCACGACCTGGGCGTCGACGGGCACGCTCTCCGCGGCGCCCACAAAGGTGCGACGGCTGCTGCCGGACGTCGCGTAGCCGCCGCCATCGGCGGCGATGGTGGTGACCTGCGATCGCAGCTGGGAGGCGAGCAGCGCGGGCCACCGCTTCGACACGGTCACGCCCGCCGAGGACCGATCGGCCGTCTCGTCGGCGAGCACCGCCACGACCGGACCGGCAGCCGGAGTCGGGGTCGCCACCGGGGGCGGCGCGTACCCGGCCGCCTGCCTGGCGGCTGCGGTCGTCTGGTCGGCACTCTGCTGCAGCAGGATCCCGGCCGGCACGACGAACAGCACCACCGCGACGAGAACGGCGACTGCGCTCCAGGCGTCCTTCGAGGTCCGGTCGCGGAACGGTCGGCGGAGTCGGTCCCCGCCGACGGCCGGCTGCGCGGTCGCCGTCGATGCACCGGACCGTTCCGTGTCGAAGGGACCGAGCGATCGCGCATTGCGGCCGCCGTCGGGCAGGCGGGACGTCGGAATGCGAGGGTCGGGCATGTCGCTCGAACTCCGTTCACCGCGCCGGGTGAGCGCAGGTCGGCCATCGTCGGCGTGGGCTCGCCGCCGCCGGATCGTCGGTCGGGTACCGCGGATCCGATGGCGACATCGTACCGGGCCGGAAGCCGGCGCGCGTGGTCGCAGCCTGATCGGGGCCTCCTTTCGGGGAGTCGCCGCCCCCGGAACCGGTCCGTAGCATCAGGTCGATGTACCCGAACGAACTCCGCAGGACCACCCACCTGCGCACCCGGCGCGTGACCGGCGCCGCCTTGCTCGCCGCCGGCGCCTTGCTGCTGGCGGGATGTACCTCCGCCGCGCCCGCTCCGACGCCGTCGGTCACCCCGGCGGTCGAGGTGGTGCACGACCTCCAGTTCGCGGCGCCCGGCGGCACCCCCCTGCTCCTCGACGCCTGCACGCCGAAGCACGTGACGGGCGCACTGCCTGCAGTGGTGATCGTGCACTCGGGAGGGTTCACGCAGGGCAGCCACAGCGACCTCGACTGGCTGTGCGAGCAGGGGGCGCAGCACGGCTTCACCGCCTTCACGGTCGACTACCGCCTGCTTGCGAAGGCGCACTTCCCCGGCCAGCTGGACGACGTCGTCGCCGCGGTCGACTGGATCAGCGCCACGACGCAGGCGAGCCGCTTCCACGTCGACCCGAAGCGCATCACGCTCCTCGGCACGTCGGCAGGGGCGACGATCGTCTCCGAGCTCCTCACCGGGGTGCCGGGCTCCCCCGTGCCGACCAGTCGGTTCGCCGGCGGCGCGCTCCTGTCCGCCGCGGTCGACTTCACATCCGTGGCCGGGCCCGGAGCGGACATCTCGAACGCGGGCGTGCAGGTCACGCTCCAGTACGCCGGCTGCTCCACGACCGACTGCCCCGAGCTCGCCGCCCTGTCAGCGGTGCGATCGGTGAGCCACAGCGACCCGCCGATGTTCCTGGCGAACTCGACGAACGAGCTCGTGCCCCTCGATCAGGCGAAGGAGATGGACGCCGCGCTGAAGTCGGCGGGCGTGCGGCACGAGCTGCGCATCGCGCAGGGCACTGATCACGCGGAGTTCATCGCGCAGAACCACCCCGACATCGACGCGGCGATGTGGGCGTTCCTCCGCTCGACGGTCCGCTGACGCGGACCCTCGCTCCGGGGGCCCTCCGCGGCTGAAGGGGCGCCCCGCACCGCCCCGTCAGCCGCGGATCGCCCCCGGAGCGGAGGACGGTACAGCGGTGGCGATCGGCGATTCGAGCTGCTCGAGCAGCGCCGCGGCGACCGCCCCGACGTGCGGCTCCCGCATCATCGCGCTGTGCTCGCCGTCGACCGTGACGAAGCGGACATCGCCGGTGAGCAGCTCGCCCCACTCCGCCTCGTCGTTCGGGTTGCCCAGGCCGGCCACGACCATCGCCCGACCGTCGTACGGCTGCGCCTGGTAGCCGCGGGCGGCGAGCACCGACTGGTAGAAGAACGTGTCGAACTGCTGCTGCCCCGAGTAGCGGATGATGCCGGCGGTTCGAGCACGCAGGAGCCGCACGGTCGCTCGGAGCGGAGTGGTGCGCTGCAGCGACTGCTCGCCCACGTCGGACAGCATCTTCGACATCGCCCGGCCGAGGACGGTGGTGGAGGGACGGTCAGCGAGCCGCCCGAACTGCTCGGTCATGCCGAGCTCGTCCATCGCGTGGGCCGGCAGGTACGTGTCGATCATCCCGAGGAGCGCGACCTCCTCCCCTTCGGCACGGAGGCGGTGCGCGACCTCGAGGGCCACCATCCCACCGAAGGAGTGGCCGACGAGCCGGTACGGCCCGTGCGGCTGCTGCTCGCGGATCGTTCGCAGCGCGCGCCGCGCATGCGCAGCGATGCTCCAGTCCGGGACCGCGCGCCGTTCGAGCCCGTGCGCCTGGAAGGCGACGACATCCCAGCCGTCGAGGTGCCGCGCGAGCGGGAGGAACTGCAGCGCGAGGGCGCCGGCGCCGGCGAAGCAGAACAGTCGTCGCTCCCCCGACCCGGTACGCAATCGGACCGCGTCGGGGTGGTCCCCCTGGCGGGCCGAACCGCGCGCGACGACGGCAGCGAACTCGCGCAGGGTCGGCGCGTTCAGCAGATCGGCGGAGGAGAGCTCGATGTGGAACCGCTCGCCGACGTCGGCGAGCATCTCCTCGACGCTGAGCGAGTCACCGCCGAGCGCCAGGAAGTCGCCGTCCAGCGGCACCTTGTCCATCCCGAGCACGCCGGCCCAGATGCCGCCGACGACGAGCTCGTGCTGCGTGTAGGCGAGGTCGCTCACCTCGGCCTCGTCGGGCTTCGGCAGACGCTGCCGGTCGATCTTGCCGCGCTCGTTCCTCGGCATCTCGGCGAGCAGCACGATGCTGCCGGGAACCATGTACTCGGTGAGCCTTGCGCGCAGCTGCCGCCGAAGCTCGGCCACGGAATCGGGACGCACCGACGGTCGCTGCACCACGTAAGCCACGAGCCGGGTGGGCCGGTCGGGCTCGACCACGGGGAGCACGAGCGCCTCGGTCACCTTCTCGTTGCCGCGGAGCGCGTCCTCGATCTCGCTGAGGTCGACGAGGTAGCCGCGCACCTTCACCGCCGTGTCCGAGCGCCCGACCAGCGTGAGGACGCCGTCCTCGTCGAGCCGCGCGAGGTCGCCCTGCAGGTAGGTGCGCCGACCGTCGGGCAGCACCCCGAACTTCTTCGCGTTCTCCTCGTCGTTGCGCCAGTAGCCGCCGGAGAGGTAGTCGGAGACGACCAGAAGGCGGCCGGTCTCGCCGGGCTCGGCCTCGGTGTCGTCATCCCGAAGGATGCGCACCTCCCGATTGGCCAGCACTTGGCCGGCCGGAAGGGTGCCGTTCGGAGCGCGGACGTTTGCGGGGATGACGAGGCTCGCGGTGCACGTGGCCTCCGAGGAGCCCATCCCATTCACGAAGATCACGGGGCCGGCGAGCCGGGATCGGAACGCTTCGACGTCCTGGCCGCTGATGCCCTCACCGCCCGTCGAGAGGACGCGAACGCCGTCGATCGACTCCCCTGCGGCGAGCTCGTTCGTGAGCGCTCGCAGCAGGTGCGGGCTCATCCCGAGCACGGTGACACGCTCGGCGCGAACCCAGTCGAGGATCGCTCTCGGCGTGCTGCTCCGCGCGTCGTGCATGTGCAGCGATGCGCCGTTCAGCAGGGTCGTGAACACGACGACGGGTCCGCCGACGAATGCCATCGGGAACAGGAGGGAGACGCGGTCGCCCGGACCGGTCCCGTTCGTGAGCCGGTTCGTGAAAGTGTCGTTGAGCATCTGGGCGTGCGTCTCGATCACGCCCTTGGGCTTGCCGGTGGAGCCCGACGTGAAGACGACGAACGCCGTGTCCTGGTCGGCGGCCTCCGGCATGGGCAGGTCGGCGGCACGGGCGTCCGCGGGCACATCGAGCATGACGCGCTCGACCCCGGTCTCGAAACCGGCGAGCACGTCGGCGTGCGCCGCGTCGGTGATGCAGGCGCGCATGCCGGCGAGCTCGACGATGTCCGCGGTGCGGGCCGGAGGCGCCGCCGGGTCGAGGTTGATGAACACCCGGTCGAGTCGCATCAACGCGAACAGCAGTACGACCGCGTCGGCGTCGTGCGAGAGCAGCAACCCGACCGGCTCGTCGCCGGCCGGCACCCGGTCGCGCACCCAGGTGGCGACCACGTCGATGCGGTCGAGGAGCTCTCGGAACGTGAAGGTCCCCTGAGGAGCGGTCAGCGCGAGCGCGTCCGGCTGGACGTCAGCGACTCGCCTGAGGCGGTGCAGCAGCGAGTGGTACTCGCCTGGGAACTCGATCGGGTCGAGGGCGGGCATGCTGCGGGTCTGGTTCTGGGGCATTCGGGCCTCCGCGGCCGGCTGGCGACGAGTGGGTGCTCGCGCAGGGACGCCGGCGTCTGTCTGGGTGCTGGAATGGTACCGGCGCTGCCGCGCGTTGCAATGAGATCATTAAGAATCTGCTCGCGACGCGCCGGGGAACACCCCCGATTGCGGGGAGCGTGAACCGACGGTGCACCGTCCGGGACACCTCGGGAAGCGCACCGATTCCGTCCGGCGTGGACGAGCAGCTTCAGGAGATGCGCCGATGAGGGTCCCGGCCCCCACCCGGGCGCTGACCACGCACCGGGGCGGACCCCTGAGCGTTGAGCAGGAGCGCACCGTTGCCGCTCCACACATGATGCCCGGCGACTACGTCCTGTGCCGGATCCGCTCGCCGCTCGTGCTCACCGAGGATGCCGTGGTTGTCGCTCGTGCGCACGTGCACGTTCGTCGAGGGCATGCATTCGAAACCGATCCAGATCGTGCGACCGCGTCCGGTCGCATCCTGGTGTCGTCGTCGGCGGCGGCGACGATGGTCGCGCTATCGCCGACAACGATCGTGCCGCGCCCTCCGGGGCCGCGACACGGCTCCCTCGGCGCGAGCTCGGCTTCTCAGGAGCGGACCGCGCGGGCGTGCTCCCAGTACCAACCGACCGTGGAGCCGATGCCGTCCACGAGCGAGATCCTCGCGTTCCAGCCCGCGCCGGCGAGCTTGCTCACGTCCAGCAGTTTCTGCGGCGTCCCATCCGGCTTGGTCGTGTCCCACTCGGTCACGCCGGTGAAGCCGACCACGTCCGCGATGGTCTCGGCGACCTCGCGGATCGTCACGTCCGTGCCGGTGCCGACGTTCACCTGCGCAGCGCCGTCGTAGTGCTCCAGCAGGTGCAGGCACGCGTCGGCCATGTCGTCCACGTGCAGGAACTCGCGCCGGGGCGCCCCGGTCCCCCAGTTCGTCACCGTGGTCGCACCTGACTTGACTGCCTCGTCGTACCGGCGGATCAGCGCTGGCAGCACGTGCGAGCCCTTCGGCGAGAAGTTGTCGTTCGGCCCATAGAGGTTCGTCGGCATCGCGCTGATCCACGGGAGTCCGTACTGCTTGCGCACCGACTGCACGCCGAGAATACCTGCGATCTTCGCGATCGCGTACGCGTCGTTCGTCTCCTCCAGGTGGCCCGTGAGGAGGCTGTCCTCCTTGATCGGCTGCGGCGCGAATTTCGGGTAGATGCACGACGAGCCGAGGAAGAGGAACCGCTCGACGCCCTGCTCGAGCGCCGCGTCCATCACGTTCGTCTGGATCCGCAGGTTGTCCGACAGGAAGTCGACCGGATAGGTCGAGTTCGCCAGGATCCCGCCGACCTTCGCGGCCGCCAGCACCACGACCTTGGGCTTCGTCTCGCGGAAGAAGGCGAAGGTCGCGTCGCGGTCCTTCAGGTCGAGTTCAGCCGACGTGCGGCCGATGACGTCCTCGAAGCCCTCCACCTCCAACTTGCGCACGATGGCGGAACCGACGAGGCCGCGGTGGCCCGCGACGTACACGCGGTCCCCACGGTCCAACGGAGTCGGGGTGAAGGGCACGCCGCCCTTCAGATCGGTCTTTCCGTCTGTCACGCCTCCACCCCGAGGGCGGCGTTTCGGCGAGTGGTCCAGGAATCGAGCTTGACCGTGTCGATCCAGGGCCGGCCCTCGTGAGCGAGTGCAGCGACGTCCGCCTCGACCATGAGCTTCGCGAGCGCGAGGCCATCGACCGTCGCCGTCCAGCCCAGCTCGGTCTTGGCCTTCGTCGCGTCACCGATCAGCGCGTCGACCTCGGTCGGGCGCAGGTAGCGCTCGTCGAACTTCACATACTCCTGCCAGTCGAGGCCCACATGCGAGAACGAGGTCTCCAGGAACTCGCGCACCGTGTAGCCCACGTTGGTGGCCAGCACGTAGTCGTCGGGCTGGTCGGCCTGCAGCATCCGCCACATGCCCTCCACGTACTCCGCCGCGTACCCCCAGTCGCGCACCGCGTCCAGGTTGCCCATGAAGAGGTCCTTCTGCTGGCCCGCCTTGATCCGCGCGACCGCCCGTGTGATCTTCCGGGTCACGAACGTCTCACCGCGACGAGGAGACTCGTGGTTGAACAGGATCCCGTTCACCGCGAACATCCCGTACGCCTCGCGGTAGTTCTTCGTCACCCAGTACGAATAGACCTTCGCGGCGCCGTACGGGCTGCGCGGGTAGAACGGGGTCTCCTCGTTCTGCGGCGGCGGCGTCGCACCGAACATCTCCGAGGACGAGGCCTGGTAGAAGCGGCAGTGCAGGCCGGCGAGGCGGACCGCCTCGAGCAGCCGCATGCTGCCGACGCCGGTCGTGTCGCCGGTGTGCTCCGGCTCATCGAAGCTGACGCGCACGTGGGACTGGGCCGCGAGGTTGTAGACCTCCTGGGGCTTGATCTCCGACAGCAGCGTCACGAGACGAGCGCCGTCGGACAGGTCGCCGTAGTGCAGGAACAGGCGGGCGTCCGGGTTGTGCGGGTCCGTGTACAGGTGATCGATCCGCGCCGTGTTGAACGTCGAGGCACGACGGATCAGGCCGTGGACCTCATAGCCCTTCTGGAGCAGCAACTCTGCCAGGTACGACCCGTCCTGGCCCGTGATCCCCGTGATGAACGCGACCTTCTTGAACGGCATGGAGATTCCTCGGGGAGAGTTCGGTGCGTGGGCCGATGGGGCGCCACGGGTGGGTCACCATTCATGGTCACACATGCATGAACCGGGGACGACGTCCCAGAAATAGGCGCGTCGAAGCAGTGAGTAGTCAAGTGCCTTCTGCCAAGAAGGGCGGGCCGATCGCGCAAGGGTCACCAGGACCATCCGGCGCCGCTGAGAGCCTCAACTCCAGCGCGAAGTCGAAGGAGCCTCGATCGGAGCGACTCCCGACCGGCTTCTCCCAGTCGTCGTTTGGACAGGTCCTGCGGTTCACACCTGAGTCTTCAGCTCGAACCACGTTCGAGCTTCGGCTCTCGTCGTCCGGTCGGTGCTCGTCGAGCCGGGTGTAGTCGACGCGCCCCGAGGAGACGGTGCCGGGGTGTGGCTGCATGGACGAGCGCCCGGAGGCCGGCCTCCGGGCGGGAACGGAACCAGCAGCGGTCCTGCCACCACCACGAGCACCGCGCCTGCGCCGAGCATCCGGATGATCCCGCCGACGGCAATGCACCCGGCGCTGCTCGGACGGGCTCACGCGCAGGCGCGGCGCGGGCCGGAGGGAACGATCTCCGCCCGCCGCGGCGCGCGCTCAGCCGGATGCGGTGAATGCGTCCCACCTCGGACGGCCGGTCGGTGCTGCCGCGCGATCGTGTTCTCTCTCGACTCGTCCACGACGGCCTGCGCCTCCCCCCCATCGGTTCGTCGGATCGCGACAGCTCCACATCGACGCCTGCCTCCGCGAGCGCAGGCATCATCCGGCCGCGCTGGCATCTCGACCTACGGCGCCGGCAACCGGGAGGATCCCGTCGGCCGGGCCGCGACAGCATCCCGGTTCGCGCCTCTCCTGCGCGGGTAGCGGCGGACGGAGCGTGCGAACGTGGTCTCTGCCGGTGCCGGGAGCGTCGACGGGAGCAGCGTGGCGTTGTCGTCGGCGCCCCGAACATCGCGAGCAGCGGCAGAGCGGAGGTCACGAGCCCCCGAGTCCCGTTGCGGCGATGCCGTCGATGAAGCGCCGCTGCAGCAGCAGGAAGAGCACGAGCATCGGCAGGATCATGATGATGCCGGCGGCACTGATCAAGTTGTAGTTCTGCGTGAAGCCCTGCTGGAAGGTGAAGAACGCGAGCGACACCGGCTGCCGCTGCGGGTTCTGGATGAACGTCACCGCGAACAGGAACTCGTTGTAGGCGGACAGGCCGGTCGTGAGCGCGATCGTCAGGAATCCCGGCCAGGCGTTCGGCAGCACGATGCGGAACAGCAGCTGCAGCTCGCTCGCCCCGTCGACGCGGGCCGCCTCCTCGAACTCCCGCGGGATGCCGATCATGAACGACCGCAGCAACAGCGTCGCGAACGGCGAGAACAGCCCGCAGTAGATGATGATCAGCCCGAGCTGGGTGTCGTAGAGCCCCACCTTCGACCACATCGAGAAGAGCGGCACGAGGAACATCTGACCCGGCAACGAGCTGACGATCAGCACGTAGCTGATGAACGCGTTCGCACCGAGGATTTCGAGACGAGCGAGCGCGTACGCGGCGCAGCCCGCGACGAGGCACGTGAGGACGACCGTGCCGACCACGATGATCACCGAGTTGACGAGCCCGGCGCCCATGTTCGCGATCTGCCAGGCGTCGATGAAGTTGCTCCACTGCCAGCTGGTCGGCAGGCTCAGCGAGCTCGTCGCGTACTCGTTGGTCGTCTTCAGCGCGTTGAAGAAGAACAGCACGATCGGCCCCATCGCGAACAGCGCGAGGCACGTCAGGATCACGTAGGTGACGGGACCGGCGCCGCGGCGGGCGCCCCGACCGGTCTGCGCCCGGGCACGACTCCGCTCGGCGACCTTCGGCTGCGGCTGGGCGGTGACGGTCATATCTCCCACTTCCTCACGCGGCGGAGCACGAGGTACCCGACCACGACGATCGCGCTGATGAGCGCCATCACGACGCCGATGGCGGACGCATAGCCGCCCTGCAGGTTGCTGAACGCGTCCCGGTACAGCACGGTCGACAGCAGATCGGTCGAACCCGCCGGCCCGCCCTGGGTCAGCACGTAGACGTAGTCGAACGCGAGGAACGACCAGATGATCGTCATCAGCCCGAGGAAGGCGAACGTCGGGCGGATGCCCGGCAGCGTGATCGAGAAGAACTGGCGCGCAGGCCCGGCCCCGTCCATCTCCGCCGCCTCGTACAGCGAGGGACTGATACCACTCATCGCGGCGAGGAAGACGACGACGAGGAAGCCCCACCACGCCCAGTTGTTGACGAACTCGACCGACCAGAGCGCCAGGGACGGGTTGCCCAGCGGGTTGATGTGCAGCAGCGCGCCGATGCCCGACTGCGGGTCGAGGATGCTGCGCCAGATGGAGGCGTTGACCACGCTCGCGACGATGTACGGGATGAAGTAGAGGACCCGGAACACCAGCTGGAACCGGCGGATCCGGGTGAGCGCGTAGGCGCCGAACAGTCCCATCGCCATCGGGACGATCAGGAAGAAGATCGTCCAGAGGATGTTGTGCCACAGCCCGTTCAGGAACTCGCCGTCCCCGAGCAGCTTCGTGTAGTTCGCGATGCCGATGAACTTCGCGCCGCCGATGCCGGACCAGTCCGTGAAGGAGTAGTAGACGGACGACGCGGCCGGGATCAGCACCACGACGACGTTCACGAGGATCAGCGGCAGCATGAAGAGCCAGCCCGCGACCCTCCGGTCCTTCAGTCGGACCGCGAGCGGGCGGCGGCGGTGGAGGACCACCGACCGCCGCCCCGCCGCGGCCGTCACGAGGAGAGCCCGGCGCTCGGCTTCGGCGCAGTCGGGACGGCGCCTGCGGCGAGCTCCGGCGCGAACTTCGCCTGGATGCCGGCGAGGTAGTCCTGCACCGACAGCTTGCCGGTGATGACGTTCTCCCAGTAGTCGATCATGTACGTCTCCGTCTGCTGCGGGAAGAACGTCCACGTCGTGTAGCCGATCGACTTGGCGGTCGACAGCTGCGTGTACAGCTTCACGGTGCGCGGATCCGCCTTCGACCCGAAGTCGGAGGCGGACACCTGGATCGGCGGCATCTGGAAGTCCTTGTCGACGACCGAGGAGATGATCACCTTCTTGTCGGTGGTGAGGAAGTTCAGGAACGACACCGCGTCCTTCACGCTGCTCGAGTGGGCGTTCACGCCGGCCGACTGCCCGATGGCGAGGTCGAAGATGTCGTTCTTCGTCGCGCTGCCGAGGGAGGGGATCGTCGTCCAGTCCCAGGTCGCCGAGTTCCCCGCCGCCTTGCCGAAGTAGGGCGCGAGGTTGGAGAACTCCCACGTGCCGGAGATCATGCTCGCCGCCTGCCCGGAGGCGAGCTGCCGGTACACGACCGGGAACGTGTTCGTGAAGTAGTTCTGGACGCTGCCGCCGTACCAGCCCTTCTTGAACCACCCGGCGAGCTTCGTGAGCGCGTCGACGAACACCGGATCGGTCCACTTCGTCTTGCCCTGCAGGGCTGAGTAGACCGCTTCAGGGCCGGCGGCGTGGTTCAGCGCGATGACGAGGTGCCACTCGTTGGCACCCTTCCAGTCGGCGTTGCCCGCAGCGAGCGGGATCATGCCTTTGGCCTTCGCCTCCGTGTTGAAGTTCTCGAACTCGTCGAGCGTCGTCGGGGCGCTGAGACCGAGCTTCGACAGGGTTGCGGGGTTGTAGTAGTAGACCATCGACTCGTACGAGGTCGGCAGCGTGCGGAGCTTGCCCTCGATCCTCGACGCGTCGAGGGCCCACTTGGCGAACGCCGTGTCCCAGCCGTACTTCGAGACGTACTTGTCGAGGTCCTCGAGGTAGCCGGCCTTCGTGTACTCCGTCACGTTCGACGACGGTCCCGGGGTGACGATCACGTCCGGGCCGGATCCCGCCGCGAGCGCGGTCTGGATCAGCCGATCGATGGTGTTCGACGACTTGTTGCTCACCACGACCGTTCCCGGCCCCGGGTAGGCGGTCGCGAAGTGCTGCTTGAAGTACGTCACCTGACCGGCGTCGGAGAAGTTGTTCCAGAAGTTGATCGTGCTGCTGCTGCCGGATCCGCCGGAGCAGGCGGCGAGCAGGGCCGTGAGCCCGGCTGCGCCGGAACCCGCCAGCAGGGTGCGACGCGAGACGGTTGCGTCCATGAGGTGATCTCCCTTGATCGATGCGGTGTGGATGCAGGTCGGTGCGGCTCAGCCGCGGGCGGACTCCGCGAGTCGGACGGTGCGGTCCGCGAGGTCCGAGATCACGGAGTTGTCGAAGCCGAAGAGCGCGGACCGGGTGCGGTTCTCGAGCGGGTCGATGAGCCGCGCCGGGAGCCCGGCCGTCCCACTGAGGACGCCCGCGACGGAACCGACGGTCGCGCCGTTCGAGTCCGTGTCCCAGCCGCTCATCACGACCCGGCCGACCGCCGTGGTGAAGTCGCCGTCCGCCCAGAGGAGCGCGGCGACGACCGCCGCCGCGTGGTTGATGGTGTGCACCCAGGAGTAGTGCCCGTAGACGGCGCGGATGTCCGCGAGCGCCTCCTCCCAGGTCACGCGCTGCTCGTGCAGGGCGAGCACCCGCTGGATCGCCTCCGCGAGGCGGGACTTCGGCGGCACGACGGCGAGCGAGCGACGCACGGCCTCTTCGGCATCGGCCGACACGAAGGCCGAGGCCACGAGCGCCGCGGACCACATCTCGCCGTAGATGCCGTTGGCGACGTGGGACAGCGCCGCGTCCTGGTAGGAGCGGGAGGCGGCCCCCCAGGGGTCGCCGGCGTGGACGAAACCGAACACGTCGGCACGGATCAGGGCGCCGATCCACTCCCGGTACGGGTTCCGACGTGTGGCGGTGCGCGGCACCGGCACGCCCTCGACGAGGTTGATGTACGCGGCGCGCTCGGCCGTGTAGGTCTGCTCGATCGGCAGGAGGAGCTTCCACTCCCGGCCGACGTCCTCCGGGGTCAACCGGTCGCCGTACCGCTCCTGCAGGTGCAGGCAGAGGATCGCGTAGTCGATGTCGTCATCGCGGGCGGACCCGCGCACGTTGCCCCGCGTCGTCTGCGGCCAGTTGTCGCGGAACTCGAACTCGGCCGGCTGCGGGTCGAGCTTCACGAAGTAGTCCGTGAGGGGGTACGAGTCGGTGAGCCGGAGGTAGTCGGCGATGCGCTCGACCGTCCAGTAGTCGCCGAGCTCGACCGGCTTGCCGAGGTTGCAGCCGGCGATCCGCCCGAGCCACGCGGCGTGGATGCGGTCGGCGCGCCTGGCCGAGTCGACCGGCTCGGCTCCGGGCAGCTCACCGACCGCTGCTCGGATCTCCTCGAGCGGCGTCGGCTCCTCGAACGCCCACGGCTCGGTGCGCTCGGCGTCCTCCATCCGGTCCACGAGCGCGAGCACGGCTGCCCGATCGCTCGGGTCCGTCGCATTCGCCTCGGTCACGAGGTCGTCGACGTCGTAGCCGGTCTCCCGACGTTGCGCGACCTCGTCGGTGAGCAGGTTGCGGACGTCCAGCGGGTCGTAGCCGGCGCCCTGGTAGGCGGGGTCGAGCTCGACGCGGGCAGCGAGGTCGGTCATGAGGTGCTCCGTTCGGTGAGGGGTCGGTCAGGCGGAGGCGCGGCGGACCAGGTGGGTGCGCAGCGCGAAGCGCGCGTACGGGAGGTCCGGTCCTCCTTCGATGCGGCGGAGAAGAGCCCGTGCGCATGCGGCGCCCGCGGCGGCGGCAGGGTTCACGACGGTGGTCAACCGGGGGGTGACGAGGTCGGCGGTCTCGATGTCGTCGAAGCCGATCACCGCGACATCGCCGGGCACGCTCAGCTCCAGCGCCCTCGCCGCGTCGAGGACACCGATCGCGATGAGGTCGTTCGCGCAGAGCACCGCGCGCGGGCGTTGATCGAGTCGCAGCAGCGCCGTCGCCGCCGCAAAGCCGCCGTCGCGGGTGAACGGCGTGTGCAGCACCCAGTCCTCGCGCACCTCCAGGTCGAGTGCTCGAGCGGAGGCGCGGAAGGCGGAGAGCCGGGTCGTCCCCGGTGCGCGGCCGTCGGGGCCGCTGATGAAGCCCACCTCGCGCACGCCGCTCTGGGCGAGATGCTTCACGGCCTCGGCGATGCCGTGCGCGTCGTCCGACCCCACGACGTCGGCGACGGGTTCCGCGTCCAGGCCGGAGAGCAGCACCATCGGGAACGAGGGGCCCACGATCTCCCGGATCTCCCGCGGCGCGGTCGACAACGGCTGCATGACGACGCCGTCGACGCCGCGAGCGAGCATCTCCCTGAGCAGATCGCGCTCCGCGTCGGGTTCACCGTCGGTGTTGCCGATGAGGGTGACGTAGCCGGCCTCGGACACCCCGTCGTGGACGGCGCGGGCGACCGCCGGGTAGTAGGGGTTCGCGATGTCGGCCACGAGCAGCGCGATCGAGTGCGTGCGCTGCTTGCGGAGCCCGCTCGCGACCAGGTTCGGCCGGTAGTCGAGATCCGCGATCGCCTGCATGATGCGCTCGCGGGTCGCCTCCGACACCGCGCGCTTCCCGCTCAGCGCATGCGACACGGTCGTCGGGGACACCCCGGCGGCGGCGGCCACGTCGGCGATGCGGCGTGCTCGGCTCACGATCGCTCCTTCGCAAATCGATTTGCAGTTCCTGCGGATCGATCATGCGTCGCGCTCTCCGCGCTCGTCAACGACGCCACGGGAGCAAACGGGATTTGCTCGTTTGCGCTCATTTGCGCGCCTCGACGTGCGCGTCGACGTCGCCGCGCTCCTCGGACGCCTGCGGACGAGAGCGAGAAAGGTCCTCTCGTTCCCACCCCGGACGCGGTTCCGGTTCAGCGATGCTGGGCGCTCCCCGCAGCGGCGGTCAGCGGCCGAGATTATGGTTCGAACCGTGAACGCATCGGCACCCCTGCCCGCCGCGTTCGACGCGCCGCGCCGGATCTCCTTGGTCGACGACCATCAATTGGTCGGGCTCGCGCTCATCACCGCGTTCGCCTCCCGCTCCGACCTGCGGCTCGACGGGTCCTACCCCACCGTCGACGCCCTCCTCCGCGCCCAGCCCAGACCCGGGCTCGTCCTGCTCGACCTGCGGCTCGCGGACGGCACCTCCCCCGCAGGCAACGTCCGCCGCATCCGCGAAGCCGGCGGCGAGGTGCTCGCCTTCACCTCCGGCGAGGACGCCTACCTCGTGCAGGAGGCGCTGCGCGCCGAGGTGCTCGGCATCCTCCGCAAATCGACACCGGTCGAGATGATGACCTACGCCATCGGCCGCGCCGCCCGCGGCCTGCCCGTCATGACCAGCGAATGGGCACACGCCGTCGAGAACGACCCCCAGCTGCACGACGCCGCGCTCAGCCCGCAGGAGTCCCGGGTGCTGCAGCTGTTCGCGGACGGCGCCCGATCGCAGAGCGTCGCCGATGAGCTGCACATCACGGTCGGGACGCTCGAGGACTACATCCGTCGTATCCGTTCCAAGTACGCGCGAGCCGGGCGGCCCGCCCCCACGAAGATCGACCTGTACAAGCGAGCCGTGGAGGACGGGCTGCTGCCGGCGCCGGGGCGGGAATGAACCACGCCGTGGAGGACCGGGTCCTCCGCACGATCGGCGTGCTGTTCGGTGTCGGCGGCGCCGTCTTCGGCCTCCTGACCCTGCCCGTGATCCTCGCGCAGCTCGCCGTGACCCCGCCGGCCTGGACGGCAGCGGCGCTCGTCACCACCCTCGGGCTCCCGATCGCGCTCGGTGTGGTCGCGCCGTTCGCGCCGGCTCGGACGATCCGCGTGCTGGGCGGCTGCGTCGCGGTCACGCACCTGCTCGCGATCTTCACCGACATGTTCGTGGCCGTCCCGGACGGCACGGGCTCGCCGTGGGTACTGCAGCTGACCGCGATCGGCACGACCGGTGCCGCACTGGGGCTGCCGACCGGGCTCGTGGTCACGGACGTGCTGCTCACCGGCGTGCTGGTCTTCGCGGACCGGACCGTGACGACCTCCGCGCCGCTCGGGCTGATCCCCCTGCAGGACGCGGCTTTCGCGACACTGTTCGCCGCGGTGTTCGCGGCCCTCGCGGTCAGCGCGCTGCGCGCGGGCCGCTCCGTCGATCGAGCGGCCGACGGGGCGATGGCCGCCACCCGCGCCGCCCGAGACGAGCGGGTGCGGTCGGACGAGCGCACCCGGGTGAACGGCCTCGTCCACGACCACGTGCTCACCACCCTGCTCGTCGCCGCGCGCGGTGCCGCACCGACCACCACGATCGCGGAGGACGCCGCGGACGCCCTGCGACGGCTGCACCGGCTCGCCTCCCCCGACGACGACCACGAGCCGGCACGGGTCGGCGAGGTACTCGACCGCCTCCGGGCGCAACTCACCTCGATCGCCCCCGACGCCGGCTTCGTCGTCGAGGGCCATCGCAGTGAACCGGTCGAGGCACGGGCCGCCGCGGCGCTCGTCGGCGCGCCCGCCGCGGCGCTCCGGAACGCCAGGAAGCACGCGCCGGGGAGCGCCGTGGAGGTGCACGTCGCGCTCGACGAGGCACGGGTCGAGATCGTGATCGTCGACGACGGGAAGGGCTTCGTGCGGCGGGAGGTGCCGCCGAACCGGCTCGGCATCGTCACGAGCATCGAGGGGCGGATGCGGCAGGTGTGCGGGGCGGCCGACGTGCGCTCGCAGCGCGGGCGCGGGACGGCCGTGCGGCTGAGGTGGCCGGCGCGATGAGCCTCGAGACGTCGCTCGAACCGCCGCTCGGCACCCGGTGGGCGCGCGTGCTGCTCGTGGCGTTCGCGCTCGTGCACGTGCTCCTCGCGCTCAGCGCGGGACCGACACCGCTCCCCGTCACCGTGGCGGCGCTCGCCGCGATCACCGGCGCCGCGGCGATCCTCGTCCTCACCCCGGGACGGGTGCTGTCGGAGCGGGGCACCGCGGCCGTGCTCGTGCTCTCGGCGGCGGGCTTGGCCGCGGTCGTGCCATGGTTGCCGGCCGCCGGGTGGCCCGGCTACGCCGCGTGGCCGCTCGGAGCGGCGATGATCATCGCAATCGGCCTCGCGGTCCGGGGCCGGATCGGCGCCGCGTGGCTGCAGATGGCGGTCATGGCCGCCCTCAGCCTGGTGTGGTCGGCACGCGGCGGGGTGAGCCCGCTCGCCGGGATCGGGCTCGTCGACCGGCACGCCGGCACGCTGCTGCTCGGCACCCTGTTCGCCGTCGGGCTGCGCCGAACCGCCCGCTCGCACGACGAGCTGCTCGCGGTCCAGCGGGCGGAGATCCTCGAACGGGGCCGGGCGGAGGCGGAGCTCGCCGCGCGACGGGAGGTCGTCGACCGCGTGCTCGCGGAAGCCGGCCCGATCCTCACGCGCATCGCCGCGGGCGAGGAGTTCGACGACGAGGAGCGCGCCCGCATCGCCGCCGTCGAGGGGAACCTGCGCGACGAGATCACGCTGGGTCCGATCCTGTCAGAGCAGCTCGACCAGGCGCTGGAAGCGGCGCGGCAGCGCGGCCTCGACGTGCTGGTGCTGACCGAACCCTCCGTGCGGGATCTGTCGACGCCGGTGCGGATGCGGGCCGCGCAGTGGATCGCCGGACAGCTGGACCGCGCCGGGGGCGCCGAGTTCGTCGGCCGGGTCGTGACCCGCGGCCGGGACGCGCGGGTGAGCGCGACGGTCGGCGAGCACATCGAGGACCGGATCATCACCGAGGTCGACGACTGATCACGGGCCGCCTCCCGGGCGGTCTCCGCGTCAGCGCGGCAGGTGGATCGGGCGGCAGACGCTCACGATCGCGGTGACCTGCTCGAGCGCCCAGTTGCGCACGACCTGGATCGGCTTCGCCACGGAGGTTCTCCTTCATCGGGGACGGTGCGCTCATCCTGCGGTCGCCCCCCGGTCGGGGGGCGGAGCGACACGCCGGCGCGTCCGTCCTCACCTCGTCACGCCACCGTCCCCTCTGCAGGGGTTTGTTGAGAATGGTGCGCGCGCTCTCTACAGTCGAGGCGCTCGCGGGTGTTGTTCAACGGCAGAACCCCGATCTTCCAGATCGGATGCGCAGGTTCGACTCCTGCCACCCGCTCCATCTCTTCGCCTGCTGCTGTGCGGCGGTCGTGGCGGCGGCTGAACGGACTCGTCCTCCCGCGGTTTCAGGGCCGAGGCGGCCGGGCGACGAGCAGCACGCCGTTTCCTGCGAGTGCGAGCGCTCCCGCGCCGGCGGGCACGACCACGGTCGCGCCGCGCCGCAAGGTTCGGCCCGCGAGGACGACGTCGCCATGCTCCACGAGCGCGACCGCGAAGCCCGGGCCGAGGACGCTCTCGCCGTCGACAGGGCGTCGCTCGACCGAGAAGTACGGGGCTGCCTCCCTCGGCAGAACCGAGCCCGACGTCGTTCCGCGGGTGACGAGGGCTTCGAGCGCACGCTCGTCGAGCGACGCACGCGAGACGGCCTGAAGAGCGGTATCGAAGCCGAGGCCCAGATGCCCCTCCTTCGTGCCGTCGACGGCGAAGCCGCGCCACTCGAGGAGGATCGAGAGGTCCTCCGGCTCCTGCACCTCGAGCAGAAGGACACCCTCACCGATCGCGTGCAGCTGCCCCGCGGGCACGAAGACCGCGTCGCCGGGCGCCACCTCGATCGGGTTGAGGAGGTCGAGGAGCCGCGTCGTGGCCTGCTCGTCCACGAGGGTGCGAAGCTCCTCCTCTCCCACCTCCCGGCGCAGCCCGAGGTACACGGTGCCGCCCTGGAGGATCACCCACGCCTCCGCCTTCCCGTGCGCATGGCCGAGGTGCGCGGCGGCGAATGCGCCGTCCGGGTGGGCGTGCACCGGGAGGCGCTGACCCGCGTCGAGCAGCTTCGTCAGCAGCTTCGTGTCGGCGCCCCAACGCCCGACGTGCGCGTCGCCCAGCCAGCCGACGGGGTCCGCCTCGACCGCGACGCGGAGCGGTGTGCCGTCGGGCAGCATGGTCTCGCCGACGACGGGCTGCCCGAACACGTGCGTGGTGCTCGCGATCCAGTCCTCCGGCTCGTGGTCCTTCGCGGGCTCGTCCCCGCGGAGGTCGGTGATGCGGCGGCCGCCCCGGTAGAAGCGGTCCGCGGGCCGGTTCGACGGGAGGACGATCGGGGCGTTCGGCATGGAACTCCTTTGGTGGTGGTGGGCGGTCCAGCAACCCGGACTTGCGTCGAATCGGGGTTCGAGGCGGCGCGTGCAACCCGAATAGGGGCAAGTCTGCGCCCGGGGGAATCTGAGGATCGGGCGGTCTCGACGCTCGCTCCGCTTGCATCTCGGGGCTAGTCCCTCGAGAGACCGGTTCACCGTCGGCCTCGTGCCACTCGGAGTCCCCCTCACTCGACTGCGGGCTGCATCCTGGACCGCGGGTGACGATCGCACCGGGCGAGAGCAGGTTCGCCGGGCGGTCGCCGTCCGGCGCCTCGTCGTGCCTGCCGCTCACGGCTGCCGTGCTCCGCTCGGTCGCGCCGGGTCAGCGCGGCCGGGCCGCCCCGGGTCCCCGGGTCGCCGTGTGCTTCTGCGCAGGGTCGCGGTCACCGTCCGCACAGCGGATCCAGTCCGCAGAACCGGCAGCCTTCCGGTCGCAAGGCTACGCATCCGACTCGCTCGCAGACGGGGTGCATGCAGCGGCGTTAGCGTCGTCCGGTGCACGCTGGGGCGCGGACGCGACAAGCCACGAGCCGGACCGAGGACGGGACCGCAGCGGTCCGGCCGTCCATCGCTCCCGGCGCCTCGGTCGTGCTGCGGAGACCGTGGCGTCTGCGCGGGACGACCGCCATCGTGCGGCGGCGCGTGACGCGCGGCTGGGAGGTGGAGGTGCGGTCGCCCCTCGGCACCCCTCTGCATCTGACGCTGCCCGCTCGGGCACTGCGGGTGCGGTGAGCCGCTCGGGGTAGGTCGGGCGCGAGGTTCGGGGTGGCCTCGAGGCTCGCTCCGCTCGCACCTCGACCAGCGGAAGGAGAGCGGGCGGGCCGGGTCCATCCGGTCGTCGAGGTGCGAGCGCCAGCGAGCCTCGAGACCACCCCGGACGTCAGGCGAGGGCGGCCGTGCCGCACGCCGGGCAGGACCAGTAGGGCTCCCCACCCCGCGACTCCACCGCCTCCATCCGCGTCAAGCAGACGCCGCAGTTCGGGGTGTCGAGCCCGCGCTCGTCCGCGACGCGGTCCGTCGTCGCGGGCGGGCCGTCCCACCCCTCGCTGCCGCCGTCACGCACGGGGTCATGGTGGCGCATCCCACCGACGGCCGGGCCGGTCCGTTCAGGTCCGTTGCAGGAAGCGTCGGGCGCGCCAGCACCTCCTGAACGGCCGCCGAGAACCTGGTCGCGACATGCCCGGGGGATCCCGGGCATCTCGGCTGCCGAGAGACCGGTGACGCGTCATGCTTCGGCCGTCCCCATCGAAGTGCACCAGTCGCTCCCGGAGTCCGCCCGATGTCCCACGTCCCCGCGCCGCTCGTGGGACGCGCCTCGCTGCTGACGACGATCGCGCGGAGCGCCAGGGAAGGGCGTGGCCTGATCCTCACCGGCGAGCCCGGTTCGGGCGGCAGTCGGGTGCTCGCCGAAGCACACGCGGCCGCTCGGCGCGCCGGGCTGACGAGCGCCCGCCTGCTGCCCGCGCCCGGCGGGGCCGGGTACCGCGTGGGCGCGTTCCTCCGGCTCCTCGACCACGATGCGCTCGAGGCGCTCCCGGCGCGCGACGGCGGCGCGATCCGCGCCGCGACCGTCGGGCTCGGCCTCCGGGCGGTGTTCCTGGACGACGCCCACCTCCTCGACGACCATGCAGGTGAACTCGTCATCGACCTCGCCCGCGCGGGCACCGCGATCATCGCGAACGCCCCCGGCGTGAGCGGCATGCCGTCGGCACTGGAACGCCTCATCGCCGAGGAGCGGGCGAGCGCCGTACCGCTCGAACCGCTCGCGCACGACCACGTCACCGAGCTCGCCGCCCATCTGCTCGGCGACCCCGTCGACGGTGAGCTCGCCCTCGCGCTCGCCCTCGCCTCCGGAGGACGACCGCGCGCGCTCGCGGAGCTGATCGACGACGGCGTCGGCAGCGGCTCGATCCTGCACGCGGACGGCCTCTGGCACCTCGCCGCGCCGCTGCCCGCGCCCCGCACGCTGCGCTCCGCGGTGCTGGAGGCGTTCGCGGCGCTCTCCCCCGCGCTCCGCGGATGGGTTGCCGCGGTCGCTCAGGCCGGCGCGCTCGCCGACGACCTCGCCCGGCGCATCGCGTCGGCCGAATCCATCAGCGCCGCGGACGAGGCCGGCTGGACCGTCCGGGACCTCCCGCGTGGGGTCACCCGCATCGCCAGCCCGCCCATCGGGGCGGCGGTGCTCGGCTCGCTCGACGCGCGCGCCCGCGCCGCGGTGCTCGCGCGACTCGTCGCGGTGACCGAGTCGGTGAACCGCCCCCTCACCGACGAGGAGCGGGTGGCCCTCCTGTGCTGGCGGATCGAGCTCGGCATCCGGCCCGACGCCCGCGAGGCGCATGCGCTCGCGCTCCTCCCCGGCACCGGGTCGGCCGCGCGCGAGCAGCTGCTCCGGGCGGCGGTCGACGGCGGCCTGCCCGCTGACGCGGAGCTGGCCGACCACCTCCGGCGCACGCGGCGACCGCAGGAGGCGCTGCACCTCATCGACAGCGCGCTCCCCCGCGCGGCGACGGAGGAGGAGCGCGTCACCCTCGTGCGGGTCCGCGCGCTGACGACCGCCGTCATCGAGCGACGACCTGACGAGGCGCTCCGGACCATCGAGCAGCATCTCGACGGCGACAGCCCGCATCCCGACCTGCTGGCCGTGCGCAGCGCCGCGCTGCTGCTCGAGGGCCGGCCTGGCGAGGCCGCCGGGACCGCGGAGGGCGTGCTCGCGTCCCACTCCCCGTCCCCGTTCGCGACGGGGTTCGCGCTGATGCAGCTCACGCTGAGCCGCCGAGAGCTGGGGCTGCTCACCGGTGCGCTCGAGACCGCGGAACGCATCGCGGGGTTCGAGCACGTCGACCGGGCGTTCGCCGACAGCGCGACCCTCGTCGGGTGGCTGCCGCACGACCTCAGCGTGGCCGTCGGGGCGGAGACCGACCACGCCGATCGGCTCGAGGAGGAGCGCGAGCGGATCCCGCTGGCGCAGCGCGCGAACCGCTGCGCTCCCCTCTCCTTCACCCTCGCGGGCATCCATCTGCTGCGCGCGGATCCCGCGACGGCTGCGCGGCTGCTGCGCGACGCGGACGCGGGATCCGGGCCGTGGCGGGACGGCTGGCGCCCGCGGATCCTCGCCGAGCTCGTCATCGCGTACGCGCTCGCGGGCGAGCTCGACGACGCGGCGGCGACCGAGGACCGCCTCCGGCGCATGCACCGGCCTCCGGTGCAGCACGGCCGCGTCGAGCTCGCGCGGGCCCAGCTCGCCCACCTCCGCGGCGACCCCGACGGGGCGCGCGCGATCGCGGCGGCGGTCGCGCGCCGCGGCCGGGAGACCGGGCTGCTCCTCGACGCGTTCGACGGCGCCTTCGCGGGCATCCGGTACGGGGACGACGAGGCACCGCACCACCTCCTGGCGCTCGGCGACCTGCCCGAGGGCACCGGCCGCGACGCGCAGCGCGCGTACGCCCGAGCGCTGCTCGAGCGCGACGTCGCCTCGGTGGACGCGGCCGCCGTCGGGCTGTGGGAGGCGGGGCTGCGCCTGCACGCGATCGAGGCGACGATGCGCGCGATCGCGCTCGGCGCGGCCGACGCCTCGCCCCGGGTCGTCGCCTGGCTCGCCCGCACGCCGTCCCTCCGGCTGCCGGAGCTCGCCGACCGCCGCGCCGCGGGGCTCACCACCCGGGAGCGGGAGGTCGCGCTGCTGGCCGCGGCGGGCCTCTCCGACCGGGCGATCGCGACCGAGCTCGACATCACCCTGCGGACCGCGCAGACCCATCTCAGCCGGGCGCTCGGCAAGCTCGGCATCCACCGTCGCACCGAGCTGCCCGGGCTGGTGGTCGAGCCGTGACGCCGGCGGCGCGGCCATGAGCCTCAGCGGCCCGGCGCTCGTCGGGCGCACCTCGGCGCTCGACACCGTCGTCCGGAGGGCCGAGCACGGTCGCAGCAGCATCGTCACGGGCCCGACGGGCATCGGTCGCAGCCGGCTGCTCGTGGAGGCGGGCGTCCGGCTCGAGCGCGCGGGCCGGCGTGTGCTGCGAGCGACGGCCACCGCCTCCGCCGCCGCCGTGCCGTTCGGGGTGCTGCTCGGATTCCTCGATCGCGCGGTGCTGGCGCGTATGGCGCGGAGGACCCGCTCGGCCGCGCGGCGCTCGTGCGCAGCGGCGTCCGCGCGCTCGAACCGGACGCGGTGCTCGTCGACGAGGCCTCCCTGCTCGACCACGCGTCCGCCGCGTTCCTGCTCGAGCTGAGCCGGTCGGGGGTGGCCGTGGTGCTCGCCGTGACGAGCGGGCGGCGGGTGCCGGACGCGGTCCGGGCGATGGCCGACGACGGGGACGCGCTCACCGTCCGCCTCGACCCGCTCGACACCGACGGCTCCGCAGCGCTCGCCGCGGCGATCCTCGGCGGCCCCGTCGAGCCGGCGCTCGCCGTCGCGCTCGCCGCCGTCGCGGAGGGGTCGCCCGCCGCGGTGCAGGAGGTGCTGCGCGCCGCGCGGTCGGCCGCCGTGGTGCGGCTGGAGGAAGGGATGTGGCGACTCCGGGGCGTGCTCCCCGCGCCCGCGGCCGCGCGGCGCCTGGCCGCCGCCGAGTTCCGCGCCGCGCCCGCGGACGAGCGGGACTGGCTCGTCGCGGTCGCGGTCGCGCCGGAGGTCGCGGACGACGTGGCCGAGCGGCTGTGCAGCGACGAGGTGGCCGACGACGTCGAGCGCGCCGGGTGGACCGTGCACGACGACCGCGCCGGGGCGACGCGGATGCGGAGGGCCGCGCAGGCCGAGGCGGTGCTGCACGCCGCCGGGTCGCGGCAGCAGCGGACGACGCTCGGGCGCCTGCTCGAGGCGATGACCGACCTGCCGCGTCCGCTCACCGACCGCGAGCGCGTCGCGCGCGGCGCGTGGCGGCTGGAGCTCGGCCTGCCGGTGTCGCCCGATGAGGCGCTCGAGCTGGCCGCCCTCACTGCGCTGGCCGACCCGGACCTCGCCGAGCGGCTCCTCCGGCACGCGGTGACCGAGGGCGGGGGCGGCCCTGCCGGGATCGCGCTGGCGGAGCACCTCCGGCGCACGAACCGGCTCGACGAGGCGGTGCGGTTCCTCGGCGACGCGTCGGACGATGACGCGCAGGGCGCCGAGGCGGCGACGGTGCTCGCGCTCGTCACGGGCTTCGGCGCCGCCCGACCCGGGCACGCGCTCACGGTGCTCGACACGCATCTCGGTGCGCACGGCGACCGGGCCGATCTGCAGGCGGTGCGCAGCGGGCTGCTGCGCATCGAGATGCGGTACCCGGAGGCGCTCAGCGCGGCGGAGGCGGTGCGCCGCGGCCCGAGCGGGTTCGCCGCCGTGTTCAGCGGCATCACCGAGGCCCTGGTGCGGATCGAGCTGGGCGAGCCGTGGGCGGCGCTGGAGCTCGTCGAACGCCTCCGGGCCCCGGCGAGCGCCGCGGTGGACCGCCTACCGGAGGGTCCTGCGCTGCTCGACTGGCTGACGGGGTGGGCCCCGGCGACCGCCTGCCTCGACGTCGCGACGGCGGGCCCGATCGCGATCCGGCACTACGACCACACCCTCGAGGCCGGCCTACACACGGTCCGGTCGCCCTTCGCGCACCTGCTCGGCCTGGTGCGGACGCTCGAGGGCGATCTCGGCACCGCGATCGGCCTGCTGCGCGAAGCGGTCGGGCTGCCGGGGGCGTGGCGGGAGAGCCGCCGTCCTGTGGTGCTCGCCGACCTGGCGGTCGCGCTCGCCCGCGCCGGCGATGTCGCCGGAGCCGCGGAGGCGATCGAGCAGGCGCGGTCGGACGCGGTGCCGCCGTCGCAGCAGGGGCGCCTCCGGCTCGCCGACGCCGAGCTGCTTGAAGCGCGAGGTGAGCGCGACGCGGCCGTGGTCGTCGCGAGGGAGGTCGCGGAGCGCGCCCAGGCGCTCGGTGCGACGGTCGAGGAGTGGGACGCGCGGTTCGCCGGGCTGCGGTTCGGCGACCGCGCGGCCGCGGAGGCGCTGGGCGAGCTGCCGTCGTTGCCCGGGGTCGGGCGCGCGCTGCAGCAGGACCACGCCCGCGCGCTCGTCGGCGAGCGCCTGAGCGAGCTCGAGGCGACCGCGCGGCGCTACTGGGCCGCGGGGCTGCGGTGGTTCGCGGCGGAGGCGCTGGTCGATGCGATCCGGATCCGCGACGAGCAGGGGCTGCCGACGACCGACGCCACGGAGCGCCTGGCGAAGTGGACCGCGGAGGTGCCGTCGCTGCGGTCACGGACCCTCGGCGCGGATCCGGCGCCTCCGCTGACCGGTCGCGAGCGCGAGGTGGTCGCCCTCGCCGCGCGGGGACTGACCGACCGGGGCGTCGCCGAGGAGCTGGGGATCTCGGTGCGGACCGCGCAGACGCACCTGGCGAGGGCGTTCGCCAAGCTCGGCGTGCACCGGCGGACGGAGCTTGTCGGCCTGCTCGACGACGCCTGACGCGTCAGGAGGCGGCGCGGGCGCGGGGCTGCGGTGCTGGCGCCGCGCTCCGGAGCGCGAGGCGGCGACGGTGGTCGCGATCGGCGAGCCCGACGGCGCGGCCGATCACGAGGGCCAACACCACGGAGGCGAGCAGCCATGCGGCGAGGACGCCGAGCACGATTACGATCAGCATCCGGCACCTCCCCCAAGGTCGCCTCCACCCTCCTCGCCCGGCCCGCTTCGCGGCACCCCCAGAACGCGGCACCCGCTCCCCTTTCACGGATGAGGGCGCGGGCCCTTATCCGTGAAGGGGTCAGACCGCCGCGAGGAAGTCCAGGCTGCGGGCGATCTCGGGCAGGGCGTCGACCGGCGGGATGTTGAGGTGGCCGTGGAGCATCCCCTCCGCCACGGTCGTCTCGACCGCGACACCGCGGGAGGCGAGCTGCTGCGCGAACAGCTCGCCCGAGCTCCGGAGGTCGTCGAACTCGCTCACGACGATGCGCGTCGGCGGGTAGCCGGTCAGATCGGCGAGGCCCGGCGTCTCATGCGCCGGGATGTCGGTCACGCGCCCGAGGTAGGTCTGGAAGATCGCGAGCACGACCTGCGGGAAGAAGCGCAGCACGGGCGGGAGCGTCCGCAGCTCCGCCGCCACCGCGTCCTCCACCGCCGGGTGCGGGAAGTGCAGCGCGGGGTAGGCGAGCAGCACTGAGGCCGCGCGGCTCCCCTCCTCCTGCCGCAGCGTCGCGGCGGCGGCGAGGAACGCGCCGGCGCTCGCACCCCCGATCGCCGCCTGCGCGGGGTCGATGCCGAGGTCGTCGGCGTGCTCGAGCAGCCACGCCCAGGCCGCGGCGACGTCGTCGACCGGGATCGGGTGGCGCACCTCCTGCCCGGCGAGGCGGTACTCGACGCTCACGACGACGCCCCGGAAGCGCCGGGCGAGCTCGAGCGAGACGACGTGCGCCTCCGGCATGTCGAGATCGCCTGCGGTGAAGCCGCCGCCGTGCGCCCACAGCAGGCTGCGTCCGCTGCGCTCCCCCTCCGCGCGATAGACGCGCACCCGGATCGGCCCGTGCGGACCCTCGATCGTCGCGTCCTCGACGGCGACCGCGGGAGGCGTGTAGTCGCCGTACGGGGCACCGAACGCGAGGGCCGATTCGGGGATCGACTCGGCCGGGGTCCCCGGCGCGATATCGGCGATGAGTGGGAAGCGGGCGGCGATCAACGGATGCACGGGCACGGCTCCATCCTCCCGGTTCGCGCACCGAGCCCTCACCTGCCCGGGAGAATGGGGGCATGCGCCGATGGACTCTCGCGGCCGTCGCCGCCATCACCGTCGCACTCGCCTGCACGGGCTGCACCGCCTCCCAAGGCACCGCCGCGCCGCTCCGGACCCCGCCGCCCTCCGCCGCCGCGACCCCCTCCCCCGCGCTCACCGGGCCGCCCACCACGGTCGCGGTGCTCGGCGACTCGCTGTCCCGAGGCTTCAACGCCTGCGACCACTTCGGCGACTGCCCGTCGGTCTCCTGGGCGGGCGGCACCGATCCGAGGGTCGACAGCGTCGCGTCGCGGCTCGGCGCCCGGCTGCACGGGCGCGTGACGGTGAAGAACGTCGCGAAGTCCGGCGCCACGGTCGCCGATCTCGCGGCGCAGGTGCCCGCCGCGGCGGCGGCGAACCCGGACCTGGTCACGGTGCTCATCGGCGCGAACGACGTCTGCAAGGCGTCCCTCGGCGACATGACCTCGACGGAGCAGTACGCCTCGACCGTCGGCAGCGCGCTGCAGGAGCTCCAGACGCTCGCGCCCGGCGCCACGATCCTCGTCGCGTCGATCCCGGACGTGACCGCGATCGTCCCCGTCGCGGCGGGCAACCCGACCGCACGGTTCCTGTGGAGCCACGGCGGCTGCGCCACCGCTCTCGCCGATCCCCAGAGCGAGTCGACGGAGGCGGCGGTGCGGCGCGCGGCGGTCGCGGACCGGATCCGCGAGTACGACGCCGCGCTCGCGGGCGCCTGCGGCACGCTCCCCCGCTGCATCTACGACGGCGGCGCCCTGCACGGCTACACGCCCTCGATGAACCAGCTCTCGGCGCTCGACCGCTTCCACCCGTCGGTCGCCGGGCTCAAGGAGCTCGCCTCGATCGAGTGGAAGGCGCTCGTGCAGTCGCCACGCGCCGGCGTCCTCCTGCGCCGCTGAGCCCCGCTCAGGAGGAGCGGGAACCCGCCGCGAGCGCGACCATCGCGGCGCCGACGCGGTCGGCCGTGGCACGCACCTGACCGGCGGCCGCCCGGTGCTCCTCGATCCCGAGCCCGTGACCGTCGCGGATCGTCATCGGATCCTCGGGTTCCACGGGCCTACTCCACCAGTGCCGCTTCACCGGCTCGCCGGGCAACAGCGGCACGAGCCCGCGGACCGAGTGGAGCGCCCGAGCGAGTGCGGCGAGGTCCGCCGGCGGCTCCGCACCCCGCTGAGCGAGGACGCCGAGCAGCGCCTCCGCCTCCCGCAGGGTGAACACCTTCGCCTGAGAACCGGGTGCGGCCTGGACCGCGGCGGAGCGCTGCTCACGCTCCATCGTGAGGATCAGGTCGGCCTCGCGGACGAGATCGGCGGTCAGCTGCCGAGCGCGGTGCTCCGCTCCGGAGGCGACGTCGGCAGGATCGAGGTCCTCCGCGGAGACGGGGCACATGCCCTCCCCCTCGAGCGCCCTCGTCCCCGCGCTGGAGACCGCGACACCGGCGAACGCCGACCCGGCGAGCGCCCGCTGCAGCGTCCTCTGCGCGAGCGGGGACCGGCAGACGTTCGCCGTGCAGACGACGAGCAGCAGTCCGGATCCGCTCCCCGTCACGGCGCCATCGTGCCACGCGCGATCGGGACGGGGAGAGCCGGCGCGCGGCGCGGATGATCGCGGACGATCCGCGATCAGCCCGCTCAACACGCCGCGCACGCGGAATCACACGCTTGGAATTCCGCTGGTTCAGAGGCCGCTTGGAGGCGCCGCGATCGCCGGTTACGGTCGACCCACTCGCCGTGAGCACCTCCTCCGCTTCCCTGGAAAGGCCCGGTCCCCATGCGCATCTCCCCCCTCGCTTCGGCATGCCCGGAACCGTTCCGCCACACGACCGGAGCAGCCTGATGGGCCGCCACAGCGCCCCGGTCGCCGTCGACGCGAGCGCGGACACCGGGGCCGCGATCGGTCCCGTGACCGACCCGCGGCTGTTCGACCGCCCGCTCCCGGCCGCCCCGGCGCGAACGGAACGCACTCAGCAGCATCCGGCGCCCGGCCCGCACCCGCGCACAGCCGCGCACCAATCGGTCGAGCACGCGCCCCTCGTCCGCACGCCGGCGCGGCTGGGGGTCGGCCAGCCGTCCGACATCCGCACGCCCTCCCCGCGTCCCTTCGAGCCGGTAGCCGTGCGTGGAACGGCCCCGCGCGCCGCCGCGCCGCTCGTCCCCCATGTCGCCGGCACCTCCCTGCTCGGACTGCCGCGGCCGGACGGGCACCCGACGCAGCGCTACGTCCGGACCGGCCCGATCCCGGTCGAGCCGACGCTTCCGACGAAGGCGCCGACGCCCTTCACCCGCAAGCGCGAAGCCGCGCTCGCCGCTGCGGCGCTCGCCGTCGTCGGCGCGATGTCGGGTGCTGCTGCCCTGCTGCCCTCCGGGGCGTCCAACGCGAACGCCGCGACGAGGATCGACCCGGTCAGCGCCCCGATCCCGCGCTCCTCCGGCGGATCGTCGAACAGCGCATCCGGTCTGAACCCGCAACAGCTGAAGCACGCGATGCGTGCCCACCACAGCACCCGCTCGAGCGTCGGGGGCGCGACGCTCGCAGACGTGGTGCGGACGAACGCGACAGCGCGCGCCACCCCGCCCGCGACCGCTGCTGCCACCGCGCGTCCGTCGACGTCGGCGCCGCCCTCCGCGTCGCCCAGCCCGTCCGCGTCCTCCTCCCCGGCGGCGGCCTCGACCGTGAGCTCCACGAGCCCGCTGGGGTCGCTGCCCGCGCTGATCGGTGCGCTGCCGCTGATCCCGTCCGCCCTGCTCGACGGCACCTACACGCTCAGGGACTTCCTGGTCCAGAGCTCCGGCTCGGTGATCGCCGGCGGCAGGCTGCGCGGTGCGGGCGTGGGGAGGACCGTGGTCGAGATGCAGAAGGACTCCTCGACGAAGGCGAGCTCGGTGCCCGGGAACGGGAACAACCAGGGCGGTCTCGCGAACCCGGTCAATCCGCTGTACCTGCTGCGCGGCGTGAGCGACCTGGAGGACGTCACCATCCAAGGCACCGAGCAGGGGCACCTCTACAACGGCGTCTACATGACGGGCTCGAGCCCGACCATCAAGCACGTCCAGGTGAACGACATCCCCGGCAACTCGAGCGCGAACCCGGGCGAGACCTTCGCGATCGGCGTCAACCGCGCCTCCGGCACCGCCACGGTCGACGACCTCACCATCAACGGCGGCACCGGCTCGCTCGCCAGCGCGGCCGGCCTGGCGATCAACAACTCCGCCGCGAACTGGAACATCGACAACCTCACGACGAGGAACCTGCGCTACTCGGCCGGGATCGCGCTCTGGCAGGTGCACGGCACGTTCAACATCCGCAACTGGACGCAGTCGGGAGGCGCCAGGAGCCTCGGCGCCGAGCGGATGGCCGGCACGGTCAACCTCTACGACCCGAAGTGGTCCGCGGGCACGATCGGCCACGACATCACGTACACGTGGGACGGCGGCTACACGGGCGGGAGCATCAACTTCTACTACAGCTCGGCGTCGCAGGTGCCGAACCGGAAGATCCAGATCCTCACGAACAAGGCCGCGGGCATCGCGAACAGCGTGCACGTCTACATCGGTGGCGTCGAACAGAACGCGAGCAACTACGTCACCGTGAACTGATAGGGGCGCCCCGACCGGGCGTCGTCGGCCCGCGGAGGCGGGGCGTGCGGGTCGCGCCTCCTGCCGCTAGCCTCGGCGGACCGTGAACAGAAGCGCCGTCGGGGCGATCGCCGCGCAGGGCGCCCAAGCACTCGCGAGCTTCCTGCTGCAGATCGCGGTCGCCAAGACGCTCGGCATCAGCGCACTCGGCGCATTCGGGATCCTCTACGGAGTGGTGGTGCTCGCCTCCGGGACCATCACCGGGTTCGTCGGCGATTCGCTCGTCGTGCTCGATCGCCGCGCGAGGCGGATCCGCGCGGCGCTCGAGCAGTTCGCCCTCCTGATCGCCCTGGGAGCCGGTGCGCTGGCCGCCGTCGTCACGACGGCCCTCCGGTTCACGACCCCGGTCGAAGGCGTCCTGTTCGCGCTGGCGACCGCGGCGTTCTGCCTCGAGGAGGTGGTGCGGCGCACCCTGATGGCGAACCTCAAGTTCTGGCGGGTCGCGACGATCGACTCGGTGGGGCTCGTCGTGACCCTCTCGATCGTCGCCGTCCTCGCGATCGGCCCCGGGCTGCAGCTGGCATCGTTCCTCGGTGCGCTCGCGGTCGGCCAGACGGTCGCGCTCCTGGCGGGATTCGCGGTGATGCCGAAGGAGGACCGCTTCCTGGTGCCGCCGACGGCCGGAGGGCGACGCGCGGTCGCAGCGTACGGCGTGTGGCGGTCGCTGCAGCAGTTCCTGCGACCCGCACTGCTCACCGCGGTCCGCACCACCGTCGTCGTCGTCGTCGGCCTCGCCGCGACCGGCCTGCTGGAGGCCGCGCGCACCTACACGGCGCCCGCGCTGCTGCTCGTCAGCGGGCTCTCCTCCTACCTCTTCGCCTCGTTCGCGCAGAACCGCGACGTCGACCTGCGGATCACGCTCCGGCGAGCGGATCGAGCCGTGTTCGCCCTGCTGGCGTTCACCGCGGCGATCGGCGTCGTCGCCGTCGTGCTGCTGCCGTTCGTCGGCCGTACGCTCTTCTCGGCGCAGCCCGACCTGCGGGCGGTCATCGGCTGGCTCGCGTACACCGCCTCCGTCGCCGCGGTCACGCCGTACGGCGCCCTCGCAGCCGTGAGCGGAGGTCAGGCCGCGGTCTTCGCGGTCCGCGCTGCGGACACCGTCGTCTCGCTCGCCGCGGTCGTCGTCGGGCTCCTGCTCGGCATGGATCCTGCGTGGTCCGCTGCCCTGCTCGCGATCGGGTCACTCGGCGGCGGCGGCGTGCTGCGTCAGACGGCGTCGCGGCGGGCACGCAGAGCCATGAGGGGCGAGCCCGCCCCTGCGACGATGGCAGCCCATCGCGTTTGAAGCGGTGCGGCTCCAGCCACGTGCTCGGATCGGTCCGGGCGCATGCCGCTGGCGCGTCGACGGGCGGCACGCCCGGTCCGACTGCAGGATGTGGGAGTGAGGCACCAGCGGAATCGGATCCACCGTTGGATTGGAGCGACGCGACGACGCCTTGCGCCTGCACTCGTCGCCACGACGGCGGTGCTGATGCTGCCGCTCGCGGGTTGCACTGCGCAGTCCTCGCCCGGGCCCGTGTCGACCTCGGTGCACGCCGCGCCAGTTACCGAGGTGCCCACGCCGGCTGGAGGCATCGACCTCGTGACCGCTTCCTGCCCCACCAACGCGAAGACCGCGACGAGCGGGAACGCCGTCACCGGGACCGTGTACTACGACAAGAATCAGAACGGGCGCCAGGACCCGGGCGAGCCCGGACTCGCAGGCATCCCCGTCTACCTGTCGAGCGGTCCCGACTCGATGACGCCCGGCGTCGAGAAGTCGATCTCCACCTGCACGGGGAAGGACGGTCGATTCACCCTGCTCCCGAAGGACAAGTACAACGGCTTCCGCGTCTTCATCCGCACCGGATGGTTCCGTACGCAATGTCCCGGGCTGACCTGCGCCCCGGGGGGTCCTGGTGACAACGTGGCCGCGGGACCGGAATGGATCTACTCGGAGGTGCTCACCGGCCGCGCGGGCCACCACGTGAACGCCGGGCTGATCCCCGATGCGGGCCAGTACGTGGTCGACATCCACTCGAAGCACTACTCGACGTATCCGCCGACGCTTGCGAAAGCGCACCCCGTCGACCTCGCCGCCCGATTCACCGACGACGAGACGTCGAACTGCCGCACGACGACGAACGGCGTCAGCTGCCACATCGGCCAGTTGATGGGCCAGACGTTGTACATCGCGAACTCCGGGCTCACCCCGGTCTCGGGCATCAAGGCCGTCATGCAGCTGCCCTGGGGCGAGCGCCACAAGTCACTGCAACTGCTGCGGACCGGTTCGTCGCCCGGAATCACCGGCGTGACCGACATCAAAGTCGTCCCCGCCAAGGGACCGCGCAAACAGGGAACCGCCGCAACCGCGGACAACTACACGACGATGACGTTCACGATCGAAGGCACCGTTCCGCCTGCGGGTCTGATCGCCGTCCTCTCGCTCGACGAGCTGGCTTCCGGCACCCCGGGGACGCAGATCGTGGGTCACGCGGGGATCACCGCAGAGGCGAACGCGTCATCGGATCACGACTCGGCCTTCTGCACCGCCCCAGCACTGCCCCAGTCGTGCGGCCACATCCAGAACACGCATTCGTTCCTCGACCTGTCGGGCGACGACAACGACAGCGACCGCTTCAACGTGCTCGCCCCGTAGGTCCGCTGCGGCGCGGCACCAACGGGATGAGCAGACCGCTCAGCGCGCGGAGACCGCCTGAGCGGTCGACGGAACCGAGTCGATCGGCTGCATTCCGCGCGCTGAGTCGGCTGAGCGCTGTGCTCGGCGCCCCGGCCACACCGCGGTGGCGATGATGAAGAAGAGCACGAATGTCGCGCTCGAGTCGATGAGCCCGTTCTCGACGACGCTGCGGATGAGCAGCGTGACCACGAGCGGGAGCGCCCAGGGACGTGCCGGTCGCGAGCGCACCACGAGGACCAGCGTGCCGATGGCGAACACCGCGAGGAGGACAGTTCCGAGGACACCGTCCTGCGCCAGCGAGGAGAACCAGCTGCTGTCGAAGACCTGCGTGGCCCAGTACTGGTGGGTCACGTGGATGCTCTTCATCGAGAGTCCGTGCCCGAGCCACCACGAAGCCTCATCCTTCGGCAGCGCCAGCACGGCGTTCCAAGCAATGGTCCGCGAGTTCAACGAGAGCAGGCGGCTGATCCCCTCCCCGCGCAGAACCAGCGCCGAGAGCAGGGGCGTGACGGAGAGCAGCGCGACCAGAGCGGCCAAGCCGACGACGACACCGATGACGACGACACGCTTCACGCGCCCCGAAACGAACAAGGCGACCAGTGCGCCGATCAGCAGCATGGCGAGCGCGGTGCGCGAACCGGTGAACCCGATGAGGACGGCGAGCACGACGACGCCGAGCACGGGCCACAGACGCAGGCCCCGTCGCATGAGGAGCGCGAGCAGACCGATCGCGGGCGGCAGCAACAGGCTCGCGAGCTCATTCGGCTCGAGCGCGGGGATCCCGCCGCCCAGCCGGCCGGCTTGCGTCCCAGTGTGACGGATCGAGCCAATGCCCGTCACGGCGGCGAACAGGCCTACCGCCGCCATTGCGGCGAGCAGGGTGGCGACGGCGGTCTCCGTCGAAGCCCCCGCGAGAACGAGCAGCGCAGTGGCTCCGAGGATCACGATGCGGACGGCGAGCACGGCGTTGGGGACGACCGCCCCCAAGGTGAAGGCGCCGACCACGGAGATCACGACGATCAGGCCCACGATCACCGCGGGAAGCAGGCTGAGCGGGCGGCGGACCGCGGACGTCCGCCAGAACAGGAACGCCGCAGCGAGCGCGACGACCGCGATGACGGCCTTCAGCACGACGGTCGAGTCGAGGCCGCCGCTGTACAGCACACCGCGACGCCACGAGACCACGCTTGCGAGGACGAGGAGCCAGATGCAGAACGCGGCGATGTCGCGACGGTGCCGGAAGAGGATCTGCGTGATCCCGGTCGGGTTCGGCGAGGTGCTCGGGAGGGGACGCGAGCGGGCGCGTCCGTCAACGACGGGGTTCATTGAAACGGGTCCATTCAATGGGGTGATCGACGCATGGGTGGGCGCCGAGAAGGGGTTGTGCCACGCTATGGGAGGCGTCTCCTCGGAGCCAGAGCACCCGCGCCCCCCGTTGTGGGCGGAACGCAGACCCAATGCCCGGGAAGGACGAGCCGCCGATGTTCCTCAGGGTGTGGAGCGCCGGTCACGCACCCGCCGCGACGACGTCGGAGCACATGACGCCACGGGCTCCAAGGCCTACGACGCGGTCCCGCCCGGCCTGTGTGCTGATGACATGACCGATGACCGGCTTGCCGGTCGAGGTGACGAGCTTCCACTGCTCCGCGGTCGCCTCCTGGTTGAGTCCGATGAGGTCCCAGTCGGCCAAGGTCGTGCTGAAGATGTCGCTCGTGGGCGGCAGGTCCTTCCCGTAATAGAACCCCCACGATCGGATGCCCGACGTCTTGGCGAGCCGGGGCCAGGTGACGTTCGACGCCTCGGACTTGGCGATGACGGTCTGCCGCGCAGTCGGAACTCGCCCCTCGATGGTGGCCAGCAGCTGCGGGTAGTGATGGGGATCGACAGCCTTGGGGTCGATGAACAGGACGTTGGATGACCCGAAGCGGTCGAGGAAGCCGTGCAGATCGAGGTAGGGACGGTCTGGCTGCCCCGGGCTCGTCGTGGCCTTCGCGGAGATGCGGTGCTGCTGCACCTCCTTCCAGGTGTGCTCTGCCGCCAAGAAGCCTGTGGTCCCGGACAGTCGATCGAGCGTGCCGTCGTGCAGGCCGAACCAGACACCGTCGATCGTGCGGGATACGGAGAACTCGAGCACCCGGAGCCCCCTCGCGACGCACTGCTGATAGGCGTACAGCGACTGTTCCGGCCAGTCGTTCTCGCTGCCCCGGTGGGCGACGAAGAACGGCTTCTGCGCGAGCATCGCATCGACCGTGAAGGATCGGGCCGGGAGGTTCGCAGCAGCGATCGCGGCGGCGCCGGCGAGTGCAGCCGCGCTCACGCCGCCCGCGAGCAGCGCGCCGCGTCTCGTGATCCGTCGACGCCCTGCCTCACCGGCGCCGTTCGCCGAGTCCTTCATCGTCATGGGCGCTCCTCTCCGGCGGCCGAGGCCCGATCCGTGCTTGTGGAACGCAGACCATTCCGACCGTATCGGCTCCGCCTCCTCGAGCAGGCTCGCCGGACCACCCCTTTTCGCGTGCACGCGTGCTGCGGGCGCCCCTCAGCGAGCATCCGGCCAGGTGGGAACAGGGGGCGTCGATCGAGAGCGCGGCCGGGGGGCGCCCCCCCCCGCGGGCGCCCCCCCCGGGCGCGGCACTTAGCCGGGTGCCCCCCCGAGGTG
>NZ_JBQCGC010000079.1:0-7664 GCF_051956055.1 Amnibacterium sp. | reverse complement strand
TAACCCGCCCCTCCGCGGGTGCCCGGACCGTCGTCCGGGCACCCGCACCGATCCATCGGAGCGTCGTCCCCCAGTGGTCCGCCTCATCCTCACCAGGCTCGTGCTGTCCGTGGTCCTGGTCGTGATCGCCTCGCTGGCGATCTTCTTCCTGATGTCCCTCGTGCCGGGAGATCCGGCCCGCACCATCCTCGGCGCCAACGCGACGCCCGATCTCGTCGCCCGGTTGCGGCAGCAGCTCGGACTGAACCAGCCGCTTCCGGTGCAGTACGGCCGCTGGTTCGTCGGGCTGCTCCACGGCGACCTCGGCGACTCGGTGCTGAGCGGCGAACCGGTCACCTCCCTGATCCTCGCGCGCGTGCCGGTGACGCTGTCGCTGCTCGTCCTCTCGACCCTCGTCATCGGCGTGCTCGGCACCCTGATCGGGCTCGGCAGCGCGGTCCGCGGCGGGGCGGTCGGGCGTCTGCTCGACACCGTGTCGCTCGTCGGCCTGGCGCTGCCGAGCTACTGGATCGCCGTGGTCCTCGTCGCCGTGTTCGCGGTCGCGATCCGGCTGTTCCCCGCCACCGGTTACAGCCCGCTCGCGGAGGACCCGGTGCAGTGGCTGCTGTCGCTCGTGCTGCCGGTCACGGCGCTCAGCCTCGGCGGCATCACCATCGTCGCCAAGCAGATGCGCGACTCGGCGCTCGACGTGCTCGGCCGCGACTACATCCGCGTGCTGCGGGCCTCCGGGGTGCGCGAGCGGTCGATCGTGCTGAAGCACGTGCTCCGCAACGCGGCGCTGCCGTCGCTCACCGTCCTCGGGATCACGATCGTCGCCGCCCTGACGGGCGCGGTGTTCGTGGAGAACGTCTTCGTGCTCCCGGGCCTCGGCTCCCTCGTGACCCAGGCGACCACCTCCCACGACCTGCCGGTGGTGCTCGGGGTCGGCGTGTTCTTCACCCTGTTCGTCATCGTCGTCAACCTCGTCATCGACGTGCTCTACGGCGTGCTCAACCCGAAGGTGCGCGTCCGATGACCGCGATGGACCGCCGCCCCGCGCGTCGCTCGACCGGCCTCCTGCCGCACGTCCTCCGCAAGCCCGTCGGGGTGATCGCCGGCGTGGTGCTGATCCTGATCATCGCGGCCTCCCTCGCGGCGCCGCTGCTCGCCCCGCACGATCCGCTCGCGCAGAGCCTCCGGGACGTGCGGCAGGGCCCGAGCGCGCAGCACCTGCTCGGCACGGACAGCCTCGGGAGGGACGTGCTCAGCCGGCTGCTCTACGGCGGCGGCCAGTCGCTCTCGGGCGTGCTCGAGGCCCTCGTCGCGATGCTCGTCATCGCGGTGCCGCTCGGGGTGATCGCCGGCTACGTCGGCGGGCTGGTCGACCGCGTGATCCTCCGCGTCGTCGACGTGCTGCTGTCGATCCCCGGCACGATCATCACGCTCGCGGTGCTCGCGATCTTCGACAACAGCATGGTCGTCGCGATGATCAGCGTCGGTGTGCTCGCGAGCGGCGCCTTCATCCGCGTGTTCCGCAGCGTGACCCTCGCCGTCCGGCAGGAGCTGTACATCGGCGCCGCGCGCGTCGCCGGCGTGGACGAGCCGAGGATCGTGATCCGCCACGTCCTCCCGCAGCTGCGCGGGGTGCTCCTGGTGCAGATCTCGCTGTTCGCCGCCGCGACCCTCGGCATCCAGACCGGTCTCGCCTTCCTCTCGTTCGGTCCGCCGCCGCCCGCGCCGACCTGGGGCGGCATGGTCGCGGAGGCCGCGTCCCTCATCCAGATCGACCCGTGGCTGCTGGTCCCGTCCGGCGGTCTCATCGCGATCACGACGCTCGCGCTGTGCCTGCTCGGCGACGCGCTGCGCGACGCCAACCAGGAGCGCTTCACGTTCGGCGGTGCGGCCAGGGCGGCGAAGCGGCCCGCAGCGCCGGCGCCGGTCGCGCCCCCTGCGGAGGCGCCGACGGGCCGGGGCGCGGCGGGGTCGCTGCTCGCCGTCCGCGGGCTCCGGGTCGGGTTCGGTGAACCGGGCCGCGAGACGGTGGTCGTCGACGGGGTCGACCTCGACGTGGAGCCCGGCGAGGTCGTCGGCCTCGTCGGGGAGTCCGGGAGCGGCAAGACCGTGACGGCCCTCGCGCTGCTCGGGCTGCTCGGCGCGAACGGCCGCATCCTCGCCGGCTCCGTGCGGTTCGCGGGCGAGGAGCTCGTCGGGCTCTCCTCCCGGCGCCTGCGGGAGATCCGGGGCGCGGGCATCGCGATGATCTCGCAGGAGCCGATGGTCTCCCTCGACCCGTCCTTCCGGATCGGCTCGCAGATCGCCGAGGCCGCCCGGGCGCACCGCCGCCTCTCCCGGCGTGAGACGAAGGCGCGGGTGGCGGAGCTGCTGCGCGCCGTGCGGCTCGATCCCGCTGTGGCGCGGCGGTACCCGCACGAGGTCTCCGGCGGCATGGCGCAGCGCGTCGCGATCGCCATCGCGCTCGCGGGCGAGCCGCGGCTGCTCATCGCGGACGAGCCGACGACCGCGCTCGACGTGACCGTGCAGGCGGAGATCCTGGATCTGCTCCGAGGGCTGCAGGAGCGCACCGGCATGGCCGTCGTGCTCGTCAGCCACGACTGGGGGGTCATCGCCGACCTCTGCACGCGAGCCGTCGTGATGTACGCGGGCGAGGTCGTCGAGACCGCGAGCGTGCGGGAGACGTTCACCGCGCCGCGGCACCCGTACACGCTCGCGCTGCTGCGCTCGAACCCGCACGGCACCCGGCCGGGCGAACCGCTCCCGACGATCGGCGGGGTCGTCCCCTCACCGCGCGACTGGCCGGTGGGCTGCCGGTTCGCGGCGCGCTGCGCCTTCGCCACCGACACGTGCCGCAGCGGCCCGATCCCGGTGCTGTCCGTGGGCGACGACCGGACCAGCCGCTGCATCCACGTCGACGAGGTCGCGGCGGTGAAGCGATGAGCGACGTGATCGAGCAGGAGCCGTTGCTCGCCGTGTCCGACCTCGGGGTGGACTACGGCACCGGCCGGCGCCGGCACCGCGCGGTCGAGGACGTCGGATTCGAGATCCCCGTCGGGCGCACGCTCGGCCTGGTCGGCGAGTCCGGAGCGGGCAAGTCGACCATCGGCAAGGCGGTGCTCGGGCTCGTGCCCGTCGCCGCGGGAACGATCCGGTTCGAGGGGCGCGACCTCGCACGGCTCTCGCGGCGGGAGCGGCTCGCGCTCGGCGCGCGGCGGCAGGTCGTCTTCCAGGACCCGTACAGCTCGCTCGATCCGACCAGGACCATCGGGTACACCCTCGCCGAGCCGTGCAGGAGCGCGCCCCGGCCCGACCGGATGACGCCGCAGCAGATCACGGAGCGGATGGGCGCGCTGCTCAGCCGCGTCGGGCTCGCACCGGACGCCGCCGAGCGCTACCCCGCGCAGTTCTCCGGAGGGCAGCGGCAGCGGATCGCGATCGCCCGCTCGCTGATGCTGTCCCCGCGGCTGATCGTGTGCGACGAACCGGTGAGCGCGCTCGACCTGTCCGTCCAGGCGGAGGTGCTCAACCTGCTCGCCGAGGTGCAGCGGGACCTGGGGCTCAGCCTCCTCTTCATCTCCCACGACCTGACCGTCGTGCGGCACATCTCGCACGAGATCGTCGTGCTGCGCGGCGGTCACGTCGTGGAGCGGGGGCCCGCGGACCGGGTCTACGAGTACCCGGAGGACCCGTACACGCAGGCGCTGCTCGCGTCGGCGCCGGTGCCGGACCCGGAACAGCAGCAGCTTCGACGCGACGCCCGGCGGGCGCTCGCCGAACAGGAGGGATGAGCGATGCCCACGATGGACGTCGGAGACGGCGAGCTCTGGTACGAGGAGTTCGGGAGCGGGGACGAGGTCGTGCTCTCGTCGGCGATGGGCTTCCACGCGGGTGCGTACCCGGAGGTGCTCGCGGCACCGCCGACGGGCTACCACGTGTACACGATCCAGGCCCGCGGCTTCGGGCGCTCGACCCATCCCGCTGCACCGCCGGCGGAGGGCTGGCTCGACCGGTGGGCCGACGACGTCTGCGCGTTCGCCGACCGGATCGGTGCGGAGCGCTTCCTTTACACCGGCATCTCCCACGGCGGTGGGATCGGCTGGCACATCACCCGCCGGCACCCGGAGCGCCTGAAGGCCCTCATCTCCGTGGTCGGCACGCCCCACGACCGGGCGGGCGGCACCGAGTCGTCCGAGGGGCGCCGTCGGTTCATCGCCGAACGCCGGGATCCGGCGGTCGTGACCTCGATCCTCGAGCACATGGCCGGCTGGACGGACGACCCCGCCCGCATCGCGTCCCGCCGCGTCCGCTTCGCGAAGGCCGCGGAGGAGGCCGCCGTCCGGCCGGACGACGAGGCGCAGATCAACCAGGGCAAGCCCTTCCCGGAGGCGCGCACCGACGAGGACCTCGCCGAGGTGTACCGCGGCATCCGGGTGCCCGTGCTGATCCTCGCGGGCATGCGCGACGGCGTCATCTCGCCCGAGTCCGCGCTGCGCGCGGCCGTCAACGTGCGCGGTGCGAAGACGGTCCTGTTCGAGGACGAGGGCCACATGATGGGGGAGGAGTCCGCGGATCGCCTGGTGCGCGAGGTCCGGGTGTTCGTCGACGAGCTGAACGGCGTCGCCGAGCCGCCGGTCCGCGCGTGACGGGGCGGATCCGGATCGCGCTCACTGGGGACCTCATCGTCGACCGGCCCGAGCCCGACCGCTTCTTCGACGCCGTCCGCGACGTCCTCGTCGCGGCCGACCTCACCGTCGGGCAGCTCGAGGTCCCGCACGCGACGACGACGGACGTGGCGACCGCCGACGTCCCCGCCCCTCCTGCCGATCCGGCGCACCTCGCCGCAGTGCGCCGCGCGGGCTTCGACGTGCTCACGCTCGCCGGCAACCACGTGGCGGACGCCGGGGGCGCCGGGATCCGGGAGACGATCGCGGCGGCGACCGAGGCCGGCATGGCCGTCACCGGCGCGGGCGCCGACCTCGCTGCGGCGCTCGAGCCCGCGGTGACGGAGGTCGACGGCACCACCGTCGGGGTGCTCTCGTTCAACTGCGTCGGGCCGACCGACAGCTGGGCGACGAGCCGCCGCCCGGGCGGTGCCTGGGTCCGGGTGCTCACGCACTACGAGCCGATCGGCGCGAACCCGGGCGGCCCGCCCCGCGTGCACACGTGGGCGGACCCGGAGTCGCTCGACCGGATGCGCGACACGATCCGGCGCACCGCCGCGACCGTCGACGTGCTCGTCGTCGCGCTGAACAAGGGCCTGGTGCACACCCCCGTCGCGCTCGGGGCGTACGAGACCGAGGTCGCGCATGCCGCGATCGACGCGGGGGCCGCCGCCGTGGTCGCGCATCACGCGCACATCGCGCACGGGATCGAGCTGTACCGGGGGCGCCCGATCTTCCACGGCCTCGGCAACTTCGTCACCGTCACCGACGCCCTGACCCCCTCCTCCGCCGACGTGGAGGAGCAGCGGCGCTGGGCCGAGCGCCGACGCCGCCTGTTCGGGTTCGAGCCCGACCCGGCGCTGCCCAGCTGGTACCCGTTCCACCCCGAGAGCCGCAACACGCTGATCGCCGTGCTCGACGTGCTGCCCGACGGGCGGGTCGAGCCTGCGCTGGTGCCGTGCTGGATCGACGAGGACGCCAGACCTGTGCCGTGGGGCGGTGACGGAGGCGGCGACGCCGTCGTCCGCTACCTCCGGCGCATCACGCGAGCCGAGGGGTTCGCCATCGATCTCGTCCCGGACGGCGACGTCGTCCGGGTCGTGCCTGAAGGACGAGGAGCACACGAATGACCGACGACCGCACGCAGCCCCTGGCCGGGAAGACGGTCCTCGACCTGACGACGGCGCTCTCCGGCCCGTACGCCACCCTGCTGCTCGCGGGCCTCGGCGCCCGCGTCATCAAGGTCGAGAACCCCGAGCTCGGCGGCGACACCTCCCGCAACAACTCCCCGTACTACTCCGCCTCCGGGCTGCAGGCGCACCGCTCGAGCGAGCAGGACATGTCGGTCTCGATGATGCTCAGAGGGCGCAACAAGGAGAGCATCACGCTCAACCTGAAGACGCCCGACGGGGCGCGCGTGTTCAAGGAGCTGGTCGGCAAGGCCGACATGATCGTCGAGAACTTCAGCGCGGGGGTGACGCACCGGCTCGGCATCGACTTCGCGGCCGTGCACGAGCTGAACCCCCGGCTCGTGTACGCGTCGATCAGCGGCTTCGGCGCACAGGGCGTGCCCGGCAGCGGGAAGGCGATGGACACGATCATCCAGGCGCTGAGCGGCACCATGCTCACCGCGGGGGAGCCGGGCGACCCGCCAATCCGCTTCGGGCTGCCGATCGCGGACCTCGTCGCCCCGCTGTACGGCGTGATCGGCGTGCTCGCGGCCCTGCTGCAGGCGGAGGAGACGGGACGCGGGCAGCACGTGGACGTGTCCATGCTCGGCGCACTCACCTCCCTCGTGGCGTGCGAGCCGTTCGACGCGTTCGAGACGATCGGCATGCCGCTCAGGACCGGCTCCTACGTGCCGCGGCTCGCGCCGTTCGGCGTGTTCCAGGGCACGGACGGCTGGTTCGCGCTATGCGGGCCGACGGACGCGTTCAGCAGGCACCTCCTCATCGCCATCGGCGCCCCCGAGCTCGCGGACGACCCGCGGTTCGCGCGCCGCGACATGCGCGTGCGTCACGCCGACGAGCTGCACGCGATGATCCGCGACTGGGCGGGGGACCTGCCGATCGCGGAGGCGGTGCGCAGGCTGGAGGCGGAGGGCGTGCCCGCAGCCCCCGTGCGGGAGACCGGCCAGGCGGTGCGCGACCCGCTCGTGCTGCAGCGCGGCGAGGTCGAGCCGCTCGTCCACCCCGTGTACGGGCAGGCCGATGACCTGTACGGCAGCGGCGTGCCGATCGTGCTCTCCGGCAGCAGCACCGCCCTCGACCGGCCGGCGCCGTGGCTCGGCGAGCACACCGAGCAGGTGCTCGGCGAGCTGCTCGGGTACGGGGACGAGGACATCGCGGCGCTGCGCGGCGCGGGCGCCCTGTGACCGGGGCGGCGCTCGCCGAGCGCTACGCGACGAGGACCGACGACGCCCTGCGCCGTGCGGCGACGGGGGAGCCGGTGGTCGGCGTCATCGGCCGAGACGTCCCGGCCGCGCTCGTCGCGGCCGCTGGCGGCGTGCCCTTCCGCATCGCTCCGGAGGAGGCCGACGTCCGCCCGGCAGCCGAGGTGCTCGGCGGCGCGCTCGATCGTGCGGCGCTGCTCATCGCCGCCGGGGTGCTGGCCGGCCGGTACGACGGGTTGCGCGGCATCCTCGTGGCGCGGGACAGCGAGGCGTCGGTGCGGCTCGCCGCGGGGCTCGCGGAGCTCCACCGCCGCGGCCGCGTCGCCGTGCCCGTGGTGCTCGTCGACCAGGGGCACCTCCCGCGGGAGAGCACCGTCCGGTTCAACGTGGGCCGGCTCCTCGCGATGATCGACACGGTCGAGGGCTGGTGCGGAGGTGCGGTCGACGAGGCGGGTCTCGCCGCGGCGTGGGCCGACCGTGCGGCGGTCGAGGACCTGCTGCTGCGGCTCCGCGACGCCCGGCCCGCAGGCGGCGGCCCGACCGGCACGGAGGCGCTGCACGCCTACGCCGTCGCTGCGGCCGCGCCCTCGCCCGAGGCGCTCACCGCGATCGGCGCC
>NZ_JBQCGC010000078.1:0-4563 GCF_051956055.1 Amnibacterium sp. | reverse complement strand
GCCTCGAGGAGCCTCGACGTGAGGCGGTGCACGCTCCGCGGCCCGAGCCGGCCGCCGCGGTCGCCGACGAAGAGCGCCGCGCCCGCGGCGCCGTCGCCGCGCGCGGCGAGCACCGGTCGACCGCGGTCGCGATAGGCGGTGATCTCGCGGGCGGCAGGCACGCCGAACGGCACCACCCGGTCCTTCGCCCCCTTGCCCGTGACGCGGACCGTCAGGGCGCCGAGGTCGACGTCGTCGAGATCGACCCCGCACGCCTCCGAGACCCGCAGCGCGGAACCGTAGATCAGCTCGACGAGCGCGAGGTCCCTGAGCGCGGACGGGTCCCCCTCCGCGGCCCTCGCCTCGAGCCCGATGAACAGCTCGCGCAGCTGATCCGCCCCGACGACGCGGGGCAGGCGCCCCTGCGCCTTCGGGGCGCGGAGGCGTGCCCCCGGGTCCGTCGGGAGCTGCCCGCTGCGGTGGAGCCACGCCGTGAGGCTCCTGGCCGCGGCGGCCCGCCGCGCGATCGTGGCGCGGGCGAGCTTGCGCTCGGTCGCCTGCCACAGCCAATCCCTGAGCAGCTCGAGGTCGAGGCCACCGACCTCCTCGACCTGCTGGGTCGCGGCGAAACGGACGAGGTCCGCGAGGTCGGCCCCGTACGCGTCGCCGGTGTTCGCCGAGTACGCGCGCTCGTGCTCGAGGTGCGCGCGATGCCCTTCGATCGCCTCCGTCAGCCGCATGCGATCAGGGTGCGGCATCGCGGCACCGGACCGCTCGCGACCCTCCGCGCGGTCAGCGCTCGACGTCGACGCCCATGGTCCGGAAGACCTCCTCCGGCGTGCTGTCGAGCACCTCCTGCCCGTCCGCGGCCACCGGCGAGTAGCCGACGCGGCCGTCGTCGTAGAGGGACAGGATCCCGGCCGCCCGGGCGCCGTCGACGGCGATCACCCCGCCCTCCGGTCGGGTGAGCCGGATCGTGTACGCGGTCGACGGCGCGACGTGCACGGGGATGCCGGCGAAGAGCGAGCTCGTGGCGTAGTGGAGGTGACCCCCGAGCACCGCGCGGACGTCGGTCCCGGCGAGCGCCGCCGCGAGCCGGTCCTGCCCCGTCAGGTGCAGGCGGGCCATCGCGGTGACCTCGACGGGCACCGGCGGGTGGTGGAGCGCGAGCACCGTGCCGTGCTCGGCCGGCTCGGCGAGGACGCTCCGCAGCCGCTCGATCTGCTCGTCGTCGATCCCGCCCTCGACGCGCCCCGGGATCGACGTGTCGAGGGCGACGACGCGGAGGCCGCGCACCTCCGTCACGCGGTCGAGCGGCGCGTCGGTCGCCTGCTCGCCGAGCAGATGCTCCGCCATCGCCGGACGCACGTCGTGGTTCCCGGCGGCCCAGACCACCGGCCACCCGGTGCGGTCGGTGGTCTCCCTGGTGGCCGCGGCCGCCGCGCGGTACGCCTCCGCCTCCCCCGCGTCGGCGATGTCCCCGGTGTGGACGAGCACGTCGATCGGGATGCCGCTGCCCTCGAGCGCTGCGAGCGCCGCGGCGTAGGTGGCCGCGACCCGGACGCGTCCGTGCATCAGCCCGGATGAGGTGAAGTGGCTGTCGCTGACGTGGGCCACGCGATGGGTGGCGATCGGCTCCCTGGTCACCCCCGGACGCTATCGAGCCCCGCCGACGGCGGCTCAGGCGCGGGACCAGCCGGAGGAGCCCTCGACCGCGCTCCCGTCCAGCGAGAGCATGCCGAGCGCGGCGGTCGTGTCCCCGATCCCGAGGCCGGCCCGTGCCGCGACCTCCGGGATGCGGAGCGGGCGCTTCATGAGCACGTCGAGCACGCGCGCCTCGGTCGGGTCGAGGCGCGCCGCCGGCACGTCGACGCCGTCGAGCGTCACCGCGCCGTCGGGGTCGGGCGCCAGCTCCGCCATGTCCGCCGCGTCGCGCACCAGGACCGCCCCGTAGTCCCGGATGAGCCGATGGGTACCCGCGGACGCGGCCGAGTACACCGATCCCGGGACGGCGCCGAGGCCGCGGCCCAGCTCGGCCGCATGACCCGCCGTGTTCGCGGCACCGGACCGCAGCCCGGCCTCGACGACGACGGTCGCCCTGGCCAGCGCGGCGATGATCCTGTTCCGCTTCAGGAACCGCTCGCGCATGGGGCGGGCGCCGCACGGCATCTCCGAGAGCACCACCCCCTCCCGGGCGATCCGGTGGAGCAGCTCGCCGTTGCTCGCCGGGTAGAACCGGTCGAGACCGCCGGCCAGGACGGCGACGGTGAGCCCGCCGCTCGCGAGGGCGGACCGGTGCGCGAACCCGACGACGCCCATCGCCGCGCCCGAGACCACGGCGTACCTCCGGTCGACGAGGCCGGCCGCCGCGTCCGCGGTCACGCGCTCGCCGTACGGCGTCGCCGAGCGCGAGCCGACGAGCGCGATCGATCGCTCGATGCGCGGCAGGGGCCCGGACGGCGCGAGCGCCCAGAGCGCGAGAGGCCCGTGCAGGTCGAGGTCGGCCACGCCGGTCGGCCAGTCCGGGTCGCCGGGCACGAGCAGCCGGGCGCCGAGGTGCGCGGCGTTCCGGAACACCCGCACGAACGCCGCCTCGTCGAGGCGAGGGCGCCAGCGGTCGAACGCGCGGCGCAGCTCCGGGTTCGTCGTCGGCGGCGCATCGAGCCGCAGGGCCTCGAGCGCATCCGCCGCGCCGAGCGTGGCGACGAGCGCACCGGCGACGCGGTCGCCCGGCTCGACCAGCGCGGTCCAGGCGCCCGCCGCGAGCACCGCAGCCGGATCGGCGTCGGCGCCGAGGGGGCGGACGGGGCGCACGAGGTCCTCGAGCACGGTGACGTCGCTCATGCGTCGGGGCTCCGCAACGCCAGCGCCCTCCCCACCTCCGCCCGACCCGGGCGATCGGCTCCCGCCAGGTCCGCGAGCGTCCACGCCAGCCGCAGCACGCGGTCGTGGCCGCGCAGGCTCAGCGTGCCGCGCTCGAGCGCCCACTCCAGCGGGGCGCGGGCGCTCGGGTCGGGTGCGTGATCGGGATGCCGGAGCCAGCTGCCCGGCACCTCGCTGTTGATCGACCAGGGCGTCCCCGCCAGACGATCGGCTGCCCGCCTCCTGGCCGCGGACACCCGCTCGCGCGCACCCGCGGTGGTGACGCGCGGCGGCTCCTGGCCGGCCAGCCGCACCTGCGCCGCGGTCACGCGGTCGACGTGCAGACGGATGTCGATCCGGTCGAGCAGCGGGCCGGAGAGGCGGCCGAGGTACCGCTGCCGAACCGCCGGCGGGCACACGCACCTCCCGTCGATGGTGCCCGCCTGCCCGCAGGGGCAGGGGTTGGCCGCGAGCACCAGCTGGAACCGGGCGGGGAAGTCGGCGCGGGCCGCCGCGCGGTGCACCGAGACGCGACCGCGCTCGAGCGGCTGCCGGAGCGAGTCCAGGACCGCGGCGCCGAACTCCGGCGCCTCGTCGAGGAAGAGCACGCCGCCGGAGGCGCGGGTGACGGCGCCCGGATGGATGCGACCGCTGCCGCCGCCGATGATCGCCGCTTCGGTCGCCGTGTGGTGCGGCGCCTGCCAGGGCGGTCTGCTCCGGATCCGGTCGATGCCGTGACCGGCGAGCGAGGCCACACAGGTCGCATCGAGCGCCGCCTCGCCGGTCAGGTCCGGCAGCAGCCCGGGCAGCCGCGTCGCGAGCATCGTCTTGCCGGCCCCGGGCGGTCCCACCATGAGCAGGTGATGACCGCCGGCCGCGGCGACGATGAGCGCCTCCACCCCCTCCGCGTTGCCGATGACGTCGGCCAGGTCCGGGTCGGCGCGCCGCTCGCGGAGCACCGGCGGCCCGGCGACCGGCTCCACGTCCACGGGCTCCAGGTCGGCGCCCCACCGGATCGCGAGCGCGCGCAGGCTCGGCACCGCGACGACCTCGATCCCGTCGACGAGGGAGGCCTCCACGAGACTCGAGGGCGGCACCACGATCCGCGAACGCCCGGCCCGCACCGCCGCGCGCACCGCCGGCAGGACACCGGGCACCGGCCGCAGCCGGCCGTCGAGCCCCAGCTCCCCCATCAGGACCGCGTCCCCGATCGCCGCCTGGTCGATCACCCCCGCCGTGGCGAGCACCGCGACGGCGATCCCGAGGTCGAACCCCGACCCGTGCTTCGGCACCGCCGCCGGCGACAGGTTGACCGTCAGGTGCCTCGACGGCATGTCGAAGCCCGAATGCTCGACGGCGCTGCGCACCCGCGCCTGCGCCTCCCGCAACGCCGTGTCCGGCAGCCCGACCAGCTTGAAACCCGGGGTCTGATTCGTCAGCGCCGCCTCGATCTCCACGATCCTGCCCGTGAGCCCCTCCAGCGCCACCGCCGCCGCACGCGCCGTCGACCGCGGCAGCGCCGCGACCACGGGCGCGACCGTCGTCACGCCGCCGCCCTCAGGTGATCCAGGACCACCCGATCCTCGTGCCTGGGCAGGAGGACCCCGATCAGGTCGATGCGCGTGGTCCGAGCGCGCACGTCGCGGTGCGCCCGCCGCCACGCCCCGGCGAGCACGCACAGCCGCGTGAGCTTCGCCGGGTCGACGGCCTCGAGCGGGTCGC
>NZ_JBQCGC010000077.1:0-17636 GCF_051956055.1 Amnibacterium sp. | reverse complement strand
GGTCCTGTTCGCGATCGGCCGCCTCCCGGGCTGGATCGCGCACTGGCGCGAGGCGAACGCGGATCCGGCGACGAAGATCGGCCGCCCGCAGCAGCTCTACGTGGGCCCGACGGAGCGCCACCTCTCCCGCTGACCTCCGCCGCCCGGAGGATTCCGGGCGTGATCTTGCAATCCGGGCGTTCCGTAACGCCCGATCTGCGAGATCACGCCCGTTCACCGGACACCGACCCTCCGGAGCTGCGACTCCAGCTGTCCGACCGGGCGCAGCGTCGCCCAGATCCACCGCGAGACCGTCGGATCCTGCGGCAGCGCGCGCAGGCGGTCCTCGCGTCGCTTCTCGTCGACGACGACCTCCGAGTCGGTGCGCCCGTTCATGAACTCGGGCTTCCGGTACTTCACGAGTCCGTCGAACTCGCCGATCACGTCGAAGTCCGGCCAGAAGAAGTCGACGAACCCGATGAGCCCCATCTCGTCGTCGAACCGCTGCTGGAGCACCGGAGGCGTCAGGCCGCACTCGTGGATCTGCACGCGACTCACGGATTCGCCGGGCCCTCCCGACCTGCCGTCGGCGAACGCGATCACCCGCTCGATGCGTGCGCGGCCGCGGGTCGGGCTCCACTCCTCCAGCGTCGCGACCAGGCGATCCTTGGTGGTGTGGTGCCGGAGCGCCCAGTCCGCGGCGGTCACCGCCGCGGCGAACGGTTCGGTCGCGGCCAGGTCCAGCACGGTTCGCTCGAGGTTCGTCGTGACGATGCCCGCGATCTCGGCCAGGTGCAGCTCCGTGTCCGCGACGGCGTGCTTCCTGATGCCGGCTTCGGTCCGGGTGCCGGTCGACGCGGAGACCCGCTGATGCACGAGTCCGTCGTGGCGCCGGATCCGGGGCACGCCCCAGAGCGCCGCGGAACTCCGGTGCGTGGCGGTGAAGGAACCGCGGTGGACGGCGGCGGCCGCCGCGACCTCCAGCCGGATCCGCTCGTCCGAGGACAGGGCGTTCCATACCGCGGTCCGCACGAACGCGCCGCTCCGCAGCGAGGTGAGCTCACCGCGTGCGGCGAGGCGGTTCAACGCGCTCGAACTCAGGCCGGTGTGGTTGCGGTGGCGCACGAGAAGCAGTGATTCCGTGCCGCGGATGGCGTGCATGGTCGGGATCGTGGCGTCTGCTGCCGCGACGCGGGGCGGCGATCCCGGAGGAGCACGGAGATCAGCCCTGTGGAGGAACGGATCCGCGCCTCACCGGCCTCGACCGGGCGTGATCTCGCAACTCGGGCGTCCCGGGAAGCCCGAACAGCGAGATCACGCCCGGAGAGCCGGGGTCAGGCGTGGAGGGCCGGGTTCAGGGCGATGCCCGGGCCCGTGCGGGGGAGCGCCTCCGCCTCGCCCGTCAGGCTGTTGCGGCGGAACAGCCAGGCGTCCTGCCCGGAGAGCTCGACCGCCTTCACGACCCGCGGCTCCTCGTCGGGGACCCGGATGACGAGCTTCGTGCCGGCCGTGAGGTACAGCCCGGCCTCGACGACGCAGTCGTCCCCGATCGCGATGCCGAGCCCGGCGTTCGCGCCGAGCAGGGAGCGCCGGCCGATCGCGACGCGCTGCGTGCCGCCGCCCGACAGCGTGCCCATGATCGACGCGCCGCCCCCGATGTCGGAGCCGTCGCCGACCACCACGCCCTGGCTGATGCGTCCCTCGACCATCGAGGTGCCGAGCGTGCCCGCGTTGAAGTTGACGAACCCCGCGTGCATGACGACCGTGCCCGGTGCGAGGTGCGCGCCGAGCCGCACGGTGGCGGCGTCCGCGATCCGCACCCGGTCCGGCAGCACGTAGTCGGTGAGCCGGGGGAAGCGGTCGAGCCCCGTGACCTGCAGCCCGGCCCGCTGCAGCATCGGCCGCCTGCGCGCGGCATCCCGCGGCGCCATGGGGCCGCGCGCGGTCCACGCGTTGATCGGCAGCTGCGCCATCAGCCCGTCGAGGGAGATCGAGTTCGGGGCGACGAGCAGGTGGGACAGGAGGTGCAGCCGGAGGTAGGCGTCGGCCGTCGAGGCGACCGGAGCGTCCAGATCCGACTCGACGGTGACCGCCTCGATGCGGACGCGCCGCGTCTCGTCGATGTGCTCCTCCGCCTCCAGCGAGCGGGGCGGGTCCGCCTCCGGCGCGACGCCGAGGGCGGGGGAGGGGAACCACACGTCGAGCACGGTGCCGTCCTTCGCCCGCGTCGCCAGCCCGTGGCCCCACCCGGTCCGCTGCGGATCGCTCATCGGACCAGGCTATCCAGGCCGCGCGACCGAGCCCGACGGGGGCGCTCGGTACGCTGGTGCGCGTGCCCGGCCTGGATCTGACCGCGGACGCCGCGCTGCTCACGCAGGCGATCTGCGACGTGGAGAGCGTGTCCGGGAACGAGGCCCGGCTCGCGGACCTGATCGAGGACGCCGTGCGCGCCGTGCCGCACCTCGTCGTGCGCCGCTACGGCGACACGGTGGTCGCGCGCACCGAGCTCGGGCGCCCGACGCGGGTCGCGATCGCGGGGCACATCGACACGGTGCCCGTCGCGGCGAACCTCCCCACGCGCTTCGAGGAGGTCGACGGCGAACGCCGCCTCGTCGGGCGCGGCACCGTCGACATGAAGGCCGGCGTCGCCGTGCAGCTGAAGCTCGCCGCCGAGCTCGACGCCCCCGTGCCCGACGTGACCTGGATCTGGTACGACCACGAGGAGGTCTCGGACGACCTGAACGGGCTGCACCGCCTCCTGCGCGAGCACCCGGAGGAGCTCGTGGCGGACTTCGCGATCCTCGGTGAGCCGACCGCGGCCGGCATCGAGGGCGGCTGCAACGGGAACCTGCGCGCCGAGATCCGCACCAGGGGACGCCGGGCGCACTCGGCGAGGTCCTGGGTCGGCGAGAACGCCATCCACCGCGCGGCGCCGATCCTCGAGCGGCTCGCTGCGTACGAGGCGCAGAGCGTCGAGGTGGACGGACTGGTCTATCGCGAGGGCCTGAACGCCGTGACGATCCACGGCGGGATCGCGGGGAACGTCATCCCCGACGAGTGCGTGGTGCAGGTGAACCACCGCTTCGCCCCGTCCCGGACGGCGGAGGAGGCGGTGCGCCACGTGGAGGAGGTCTTCGCCGGGTTCGAGGTCACGGTCGTCGACCTCGCCGCCGGCGCGCGCCCGGGGCGCGACGTGCCCGTCGCCCGGGCGTTCGTGGAGGCGGTGGGCGGCGAACCGCGACCCAAGTACGGCTGGACCGACGTCGCCCGGTTCTCGCGGATCGGCGTCCCGGCCGTCAACTACGGCCCGGGCGACCCGCTCAAGGCGCACACCGACGACGAGTCCGTCCCGGTCGCGCAGATCCACGCGGTCGAGGCCGGCCTGCGAGCGTGGCTGTCGGGCACATGACCCGGACGGCGCCGCCGCCGGTCACCGAGGCCGCCGAACCGCTCGCCGCCCGCCTGCCCTGGTGGGGTGCGGCGCTCGCGATCTTCGCGGCCTCCCGCGTCCTGACGACCCTGCTCTTCGTCTGGGTGCAGGCGCAGGCCACCCCGCACTCCCGGGCGGGTGCCCACCCCAGCCTGCTCGATCTCGCGAGCGCGTGGGACGGCCAGTGGTACTGGTTCATCGCGGTGAACGGTTATCCGCACGTGCTGCCGCTCACCGCCTCCGGTGCGGTGGACACGAACCAGTGGGCGTTCCTGCCCGTCTACCCGTACCTCGCGAAGGCCCTCACCTTCGGCGTCCTCGACTGGCGCATCCCGGCGCTCGCGGTGAGCATCGCCGCGGGCTTCGGCGCGGCGGTGCTCCTCGCGGCCCTCCTGCTGCCGCGGATCGGCCGCGGGCCCGCGCTGTTCGCGACGGCGCTGTTCTCGGTCTCGCCGCTGGCGTTCATGTTCCAGACGACGTACGCGGAGTCGCTCGGCCTGCTGCTCCTCCTCGCGGCCCTGCTGCTCGTCGATCGCGGCCGGTACCTCACCGCGATCCCGGTCGCGCTCCTGTTCGCGTTCACCCGGCCGGGCGTGCTCGCGCTCGGGCTCGCCGTCGGCCTCCTGTTCGCCGTCCGGATCGTGCGCGCCCGCCGAGGAGGCCCAGCCGTCCCTGCTCGGGAGCTGCTCTCCGGCGTCCTGCTCGCAGGGTCCTGCGTGATCGCGGGATTCGCGTGGAGCGGGATCGCCGGCGTGGCCACCGGCCGCGCCGACGCCTACTTCGCGACGGAGTCGGCGTGGCGCGCCCTGTGGATGCCGGATGCGTCGATCACGTTCTTCCAGCCGTGGCTGTTCGCCGCGGACTTCTGGGCGACGAAGGTCGTGGGCCCGGGCGCCGCGGCCTGGGTCGCGCCCGTGTTCCTGGTCCTGCTCCTCGCTGCGTTCACCGCGCTGCTGCTGTCCCCGTCGGCCCGTCGTCTCGGGGCCGTCGTGCGGTTGTGGGCCGCCTCGTACGCGCTGTACCTGCTCGCGGTCTTCTTCCCGCAGTCGAGCGTGTTCCGGCTGCTGATGCCGATGGCGCCGCTCGCGGGCGCCGTCGTGCCGCGGTCCACGCCGGCGCGGATCGCGTTGCTCGTGGTCTCGGCGGCCCTTCAGGCGCTGTGGCTCTGGGTCTGCTACGGGCCTGTCCAGGACTACTGGACCGTGCCCTGATCAGGGAGTCGGCTGCGCGCGTTTTGGGAGTGGCGGTCCCGGGTGGGATACTGGTCGAAGACTTCACCAGAGGAAGGTGTCTCGCATGGCGGCGATGAAACCCCGCACGGGCGACGGGCCCATGGAAGCCGTCAAGGAGGGGCGCCTCATCATCGTGCGCGTCCCGCTCGAAGGCGGAGGCCGGCTCGTGGTCTCCGTGAACGACGCGGAGGCGACCGAGCTGCGCGACGCGCTGTCGGCAGCCATCAGCTGAGCATCCTTTCGACGGAGCGGGCGCCGCACATGCGGCGCCCGCTCCGTCTCCCCGCCGGATCCGGTCAGCGGCGCACGACGTGCAGCAGCCCGTCGCCGACGGTCGACAGCCCGGCGAGCAGATCCGTGCGCTCGCGCACGTCGCGGAGCAGCTCCCGGTAGGTGACCGTCTCCGGGTCGCGCAGCACCGGATCGGCGGTGCGGCCGCGCTGGAGCACGTGCGCGACGAGCACCGAGCCCCCCGGGCGGACCAGCCGGAGGGCCCCGTCGACGTGCGCCCGCACCGACTCCCAGCCGGCATCGACGAACACGAGGTCGTACGCGCCCTCGTTCATCCGCGGCAGCACCTCGTCAGCGGGTCCCGTGATCAGCCGGGTCCGGCGAGCGGGGTGGCCGGCCCTCTGGAAGATCGCGCGCGCGACCTGATGCACGTCGAGGTCCTCGTCGATGGTGGTGAGCACCGCATCGGGTGCCCCCTTGAGCAGCCAGAGCCCCGACACGCCAGCGCCCGTGCCGATCTCGACGATCGAGCCGGCGGGGCGCGCGGCTGCGGCGAGCGCCAGCGCTGCGCCGACCGCGGGCGAGACGGCATCGATCCCGAACTGGTGGGCGGCCTCCCTGGCGTCCTCGACGGCCTCGTCCTCGGGCACGAATGCGTCGGCGAAGGCCTGATCGGCGGCGGGCTCTGGCATCCGAACCAGCCTATGCGGCTAGCGCGGCCCCTCCCCGACCGCCACGTGATCTACGCTGGCCCGATGGGCCTGGGCTTCGAGAAGCTGCTGGTGATCGCCGTGATCGCCCTCTTCCTGGTCGGGCCCGAGAAGCTGCCGGACTACGCGGCCCGTCTCGGCCGATTCGTCCGGGCGGCGCGCGGGATGCTCGACGACGCGAAGGAGCGGGTCCGCGAGGAGCTGGGTCCCGACTTCGACGAGGAGGAGTGGCGCAAGCTCGATCCCCGGCAGTACGACCCGCGGCGCATCATCCGCGACGCCCTGCTCGAGCCGCCCGAGCCCCGTCGGCACGAGCCGGATCCTGAGCCGGAGCCCGAGCCGGTTGTCCAGCCGGTCCGCTCCCGCTCCGAGCCGGCCGTCTTCGACGACGAGGCGACCTGACGCCCGTCAGCAGAGGTCCGCGGCGATCGACCGCAGCGTCTCGAGGACGAGGCGGACGCTCGGCCGCTCGGCCGTCTCCCGCCGCAGCAGCGCCGCGATCCGTCTCGTCGGCGCCAGCTGCGCGAGCGGGCGCAGCACCACGCCGGAGCCCTCGCCGCCTGAGGTGAACCGGGGCAGCACCGCGAGCCCTACCCCCGCCGCGACCAGCGACTCGGTGACCCGGGTGTCGGAGAAGCGCTGCACGATCCGCAGTGCCGAGCCCGCGACGCGCTCGATCTCCTGCAGCAGGCGTTCGTAGGGGAACTCCTCCGGCACGCCGATCCAGGGGTCGCCGGCGATCTCGGCCGGGGTGACCTCCTCCCGCTCGGCGAGCGGATGACCGACCGGCAGCGCGACGTCGAGCGGCTCGTCGACGAGCCGCACGCTGAGCAGATCGGGGTCGTCCCACGACGGCGCCGGACCGACCGCGTGGGCGAGCACGACGTCGTAGTCGGGCACGATCGCCGCGAAGTCCGCGCGGACGGGGTCCACGTCCGTCGCGACGATCTCGAGCCCCGGGGTCGCCCGCGCCGCCTGGAGGAGCGGAGGGAGGAACATGCGGCCGCCCGTCGGGAACGTCGCGAGGTCGACCCGCCCCTCCGGGCTCCCGAGGTAGCTGCGCCAGGTCTCCTCGGCGCGCGCGAGCGCGACGACGACGTCCGCGGCGGCGCGGGCGAGCGCGTCGCCCGCCGGGGTCAGCACGAGGCCGCGGCCGTCGCGTTCGGTGAGCGGTGCGCCGACCTCGCGCTCGAGGGTCTTCAGCTGCTGCGACACGGCGGAGGGCGTGCGGTGCGTGGCCTGGGCGACGGCGGTCACGCTGCCGCGCAGCTTCAGCTCGCGGAGCACCTCGAGCCGGCCGACGTCCACATCACCATCCTGTCCTATCGTGAAGGAGAACTGAATCACGATTGCAGAACAATTCGCTTGTCCTACAGAGTGCGGCGCGGTTCACTGCTCCTCGAGGGTCCGTCGACCCCCCGCATGTGAAAGGCGAACCGCAATGACCGTCCTACTCGTCCTCGTCGCCGTCCTCAGCGTCTGGGGCATCGGCGCCACCGCCGTCGCGGTGCGCACCGACGGCTACCGCGCCGTCCGCGCGCGTCACTGACGGGACGGGACCGAGATCGGCAGCCGCCTGCCGGTGAGGTCCCTGCCCATCCCGCCGATCGCCGCCGCGAGCGCCTCGAGCGCCACGGCGGCGCCGTCGTCCCCGCCGAGCACGACGGGCGTCCCCTCGTCACCGGCGCGCCGGAGCGCGCTCGACAGCGGGATCTCGGCGAGCAGCGGGACGCCGAGCCGGTCCGCGACGGCCGCGCCGCCCCCGCTGCCGAACACGTCGAGCACCGTGCCGTCCGGCAGCACCGCGGGCGACATCGTCTCGACGACGCCGATCACGCGCTGACCGAGCCGGCGCGCGACGAGCCCGGAGCGGACCGCGACATCGGACGCGGCCGGTTGCGGGGTCGTGACCACGAGCACCTCGGCCGACGGCAGCAGCTGCCCGAGCGAGATCGCGACGTCACCGGTGCCCGGCGGGGTGTCCACCAGCAGCACGTCGATGGCGCCGAAGTGCACGTCGGTGAGGAACTGGTTCAGCGTGCGGTGCAGCATGGGGCCGCGCCACGCCACCGCCCCGTCGCGTTCCGACGGCGGGAGGAACATGCCGATCGACACGGCCTTCACCCCGTACGCGACGGGCGGCACGATGAGCCCGTCGAGGTCGACCGGGCTCGTGCCCGGCGGGATGCCCAGCAGGCCGGGGATCGAGAACCCGTGCACGTCCGCGTCCAGCACGCCCACCGCGAGCCCCGCGCGGGCGAGTGCCACGGCGAGGTTCGCGGTGACGGTCGACTTGCCGACCCCGCCCTTGCCGCTCGTGACGGCGAGCACCCGCGTCAGCGACTCCGCACCGAAGGGGTTGACCCGCTCGCCCCGCAGGCGCTCGGACAGCGCCGCTCGGCGCTCCGGCGTCATCACTCCGAGCCGGACGCGCGCCTCCCGGATCCCGGGCACGCCGGCGGCGGCCGCCCGCACCTCCCGCTCGATGCGGTCGGCGGCCGGGCAGCCCACCACGGTCAGGCTGAGCGCGACGTCGGCGACGCCGTCCTGCACCGCCACGTCGTCGAGCATGTCGAGCTCCGCGATCGGCCGGCGGATCTCGGGGTCGCGCACGGCCCCGACGGCGGCGCGGACCGCGTCGGCGGCGCTCACGGGAGGGCGGTCCTGCGGTCCGGGTCGCGCAGCGGGGGCTCGCCGGCCTCCGCGGGGAGCGCACGGGCCGTCTCCCTGCGGTCGAGCTCCTCGAGCAGCGCCTTCAGCTCACCGCGGACGAAGTCCTGCGACGCCATGTCGCGGACGAGCAGCCGCAGCGCGACGATCTCGCGGGCCAGGTACTCGGTGTCGTCGAGGTTCCGCTCCGCGCGCTGCCGGTCCTGCTCGACCTGCACGCGGTCGCGGTCGTCCTGCCGGTTCTGCGCGAGGAGGATCAGCGGCGCCGCGTAGGACGCCTGGAGGGAGAGCAGCAGCGTGAGCAGGGTGAAGTTCGTCGCCCGCGGATCGAACTGCGCCGCCTGCGGGAGGAAGGTGTTCCAGGCGAGCCAGACGACCACGAACACGGTCAGCCCGATCAGGAACCCCGACGTGCCCATCCCGCGAGCGAACGCCTCCGAGAACCGCCCGAACACGTCCCGGCCCGTGCGGTGCCTCCTGCCCCGCGCGAGGCCCTTCGGCTCCTCCAGCGGGTCGATGTCGCGCCGCCCCCTGCGGCTACCTGGCGCGGCCACGGGGGCTCCTCCTCGACGGGATGCGCTGCGGGACGGTCGTGATGGCGGACGTGTCGGTGGTCACCCTGGGCATCACGGCCTCGTCGTCCTCGCTGTCGGCCGAGCGCCAGTCGTCCGGCAGCAGGCGGTCGAGCACGTCGTCGACGGTCACCACGCCGACCAGGCGGTGGTTCTCGTCCACCACGGGCACCTGCACCAGGTTGTAGCTCGCGAGGATCCGGGAGACCTCCGCCACGGAGGTGTTCGCCTGCACCGGCTCGGTCTGCGTATCGAGGATGCTGCCGAGCTTCTCGTGCGGCGGGTACCGCAGCATGCGCTGGAAGTGCACGATGCCGAGGAACCGGCCCGTCGGCGGCTCGTACGGCGGCTGCGTGACGCAGACCGCGGCACCGAGGGCAGGCGCGAGCTCGTGCCGCCGGATGAGCGCGAGCCCCTCCGCGACGGTCGCATCCGCCGAGACGATGATCGGGTCGGGCGTCATCATGCCGCCCGCCGTGTCGGGGTCGTAGGCGAGCAGCATCCGCACGTCGTCGGCCTCCTCCGACTCCATCAGGTCGAGGAGCGTCTCGCTGCGCTCGTCCGGCAGCTTCGCGATGAGGTCGGCGGCGTCGTCCGGCTGCATCTCCTCGAGGACGTCCGCGGCACGGTCGTCGCCGAGGCGGGCGAGGATCTTGATCCCGGACTCCTCCGGCATCTCCTCGAGGACGTCCGCCAGCCGCTGGTCGGTCAGCTCGTCGGCGACCTCGAGCATCCGCTGCTCGGGCAGGTCCAGGAGGGTGGAGGCGAGGTCCGCGGCGGGCAGGTCCGCGGTCGACTGGATGAGCTGCGCGGCCGACTGGCTGCGACCTCCGCTGTCCTGCTCGCGGATGTCGCTCCACTTCACGAACGCCGTCGCGCCGCGCCCGAACGGCGCGGGACCGGTCCGCGGACGGCGCACGAAGACCTGGCCCACCTCCCACTCGGCGGGCCCGACCTGCTCGATCGCGACGTCCTCGACGGTGGACTCGCCCGAGCCGTCCGTCAGGGCCACCCGGCGGCCGAGCAGCTCCGCCACGACCCGGACCTCGCTGGCGCGCTGCTCGAACCGGCGCACGCTGATGAGCCCGGTCGTGATCACCTGGCCCGCCCCGATCGACACGATGCGGCCGATGGAGAGGAACACGCGGCGCCGGCCGGGGATCTCGACCACCATGCCGACCACGCGGGGAGCTGCGGCCCTGCGGTACACCACGACGACGTCGCGGACGCGGCCGAGCCGGTCGCCCGAGCGATCGAACACCCCGCACCCCGCCAGGCGGGCCACGAAGATGCGCGTCGTACTCACGGGTCAAGGGTAGGGCGCCGAGGCCGCGAACCACGCGGGTGGACGCAGAAGGATCTCATGGGTCGCCCCAAGATCGAGCCATGGATCCGTGCAGCGGATGATGGGACGATTCTCTGCGTGACGAACACGCAGGGCCTCTTCGGCGGCGGGCGGCCGGTCGCCTTCCCGACGCTGCCCACCGGCGACGTGATCGCGACCTACCCGACGTACGAGCAGGCGCAGTCCGCGGTCGACAAGCTCGCGGAGAGCGAGGGCTTCCCGGTGCAGGCCGCCGCCATCGTCGGGAACGACATGAAGAGCGTCGAGCGGGTCACGGGCCGTCTCTCCTGGGGGCGCGCGGCCGGTGCCGGCGCCGCCTCCGGCCTCTGGCTCGGGCTGCTGTTCGGCCTCGTCACCACGATCTTCACGCCCGCGAACGCGAACCCGGGCGTCGGCTACCTGTTCGGCGCCGTGCTGCTCGGCCTCGCGTTCGGCATCGTCTTCGGGCTCATCTCCTACGCCGTGTCCCGGAACCGCCGCGACTTCAGCAGCGTGATGCAGGTGGTCGCCTCCACCTACTCGCTCGTGGTGAACCCGGAGGTGGCGAACCGGGCGCGCAACATCCTCGGCGTGACCGAGGCGTTCACCCCGCCGCCCGTGCCGCCCGCCGACCCGACGGGCGGCACGCTCGCCTGACCGGGCTCAGGCCTGCAGGGAGGCGATCCACGCCTCGACGTCGTCCGCGGTGCGCGGGATCCCGGCGGACAGGTTCTCGACGCCGTCCGCGGTGACGACGACGTCGTCCTCGATGCGGACGCCGATGCCGCGGAACTCCTCCGGCACGGTGAGGTCGTCGGGCTGGAAGTAGAGGCCCGGCTCGATCGTGAACACCATGCCCGGCTCGAGGACCCCGTCCATGTAGAGCTCGCGGCGGGCGGCGGCGCAGTCGTGGACATCGAGCCCGAGGTGGTGGCTCGTGCCGTGCACCATGTAGCGGCGATCGGCCCGCTCGACGCCCTCGAGCCGGTCGGCGGGCAGCAGCGGCAGCCCCCACTCCGCGGTCCTGCGGGCGATGACGTCCATCGCGGCGGCGTGCACGTCGCGGAACCGGATGCCCGGCTTCACGATCGCGAACGCCGCGTCGGCGGCCTCGAGCACCGCCTCGTAGATCCGCCGCTGCACCGGGCTGAAGGTGCCGGACACCGGCAGCGTGCGTGTGATGTCCGCGGTGTACAGGCTCGGCAGCTCGACGCCCGCGTCGATGAGCACGAGGTCGCCGGGCACGACCGGCCCGTCGTTCCGGGTCCAGTGCAGGATGCAGGCGTGCGGCCCGGAGGCGGCGATCGTGCCGTAGCCGAGGTCGCTGCCCTCCGAGCGGGCGCGGGTGAAGAAGACGCCCTCGATCACGCGCTCGCCGCGCTCGTGGGCGGTGATGCAGGGGAGGGCGGCGATCACGTCGTCGAACCCCTGCTTGGTGGCCGCCACCGCGGCGCGCAGCTCCGCGAGTTCGGCGTCGTCCTTGACGAGTCGCAGCTCGGCGAGATCCCGCGCGAGGCCCTCGTCCTCGACGGTGAGATCGCCCTCCCGGCGCTCCAGGTCCGCGATGTCGCGCGCCACCAGGCCGAGGGAGGCGCCGACCTCCGCGAGCGACGGGCGCCGGCCGACCCAGAACTCGCCGATCGCGGCGTTCGCGTAGAACTCGTCCGTGTCGCGGCCCGCGGCCGGCTGGAAGTAGAGCGCGACGTCGTGCGCGTCCCCGGCCGGCTCGAACACGAGCACGGCGCCGGCGACGGCCTCGTCGCCCCAGCCGGTCAGCCAGCTGAACGCCGAGTGCGCCCGGTACGGGTAGTCGGTGTCGTTCGAGCGCACCTTCGGCTCGCCCGCCTCGATGACGAGGCGGGTGCCCCGGTAGCGCTCCGAGAGCGCCGCGCGCCGCGGCGCGGCGGCCGCGGCCAGGGGAGCGACCGGCGGCAGGTGCTCGGGCCGATCCGCCCAGCCGCTCGCGATGTACCGCTTGAACGCGTCCGTCTTCGGGATCTCGGTGCGCCCGGAGCCGGTCTCCAGCTCCACGTCCCGCTGCTCCGAGGGCTGCATCTCGACCTGCTGTTCGCTCGCCATGCCCCCATCTTCCTCCTCGCGCCGGTCAGGCGCCGAGGTGCTCGGAGAGCCGTTCGAACACCTGCGCCTGCGCGGCGAGGGAGGCGCGCCAGTCCGGCAGCTCGAGGGCGTGGTCCGCGCCGGGCACCTCCAGCACCTCGATGTCGGCGTCGTCCAGGGCACCCGAGCGCCACAGCCGGTCCCGGGAGCCGCCGACCGCGATGGAGCGCTCGTCCATGCCGCGGAGGGCGTCGAGCACGGGCTGCTCGCCGAGCAGCGGCGTCAGCCAGATGCCCGGGACGTCGTGCTCCGCCGCCCACGGCGCCGCGAGCGTGCCGAGGGACTTGGCGAGCAGCAGGTCGGGCAGCGCGTCCCCTGCCGCCTGCTGCAGCGCGCGCAGCACGAACGCCACCGGATCGTCGCCGCCCTCCGTCTCCGGGTTCCAGACGACGACCGCGAGGCGCCAGCCCGCGGCCGCGAGCAGGCGTGCGGGCCAGTGGAGGACCGGGGCGAGGGCCGGGTAGCCGCTGCCCGGCAGCACGACCGCGAACATCGCGTCCGGGTCGTTCGACCCCCGCTGGACCACCTTCACCCCGCGATCCCATCACACCCCGCCGACCGGGGCGACGCGCTCAGCGCGCGGGGCGGAGGCGCGCGAGGACCGGGCGGTGGTCGCTGCCGGAGGAGTCCTCGTCGGCGAGCACCCGGAACCCGGTGAACCGCCAGTTCGGCGTCGCCAGCACGTGATCGATCGGGGTGCCGACGAGTGCGGGCAGGCTCGTCGGCCAGGTGCCGACGCCCGCGTTCCGCGTCGCGAGCGCGCCGTCCCGGCAGGTGCGGAGCTGGCCGCCGCCGGTGCCGAGCCCGTCGAGATGGTCGAGCGTCGCGTTGAAGTCGCCCGCGACGAGCACGTTCCGGCCGGAGCAGCGGGCCGCTGCCCAGGCCAGGTCCGCCCGCCAGTGCACCGGGTCCGGTTCGTAGGGCGCGGTCGTGTGCACGGCCACGATCCGCGGGGCGTTCTGGCCGCCCGCCGGGTCGAGCACCACGCTCGGCACGCCGGCCGTGTCGCCCAGCGAGGCGACCCGCCGGTACCTCCCCAGCGCGGCGCCGACGAGCACGGAGGTCGACCTGGCCGGGATGCCGGCCTGCTGGGAGACCGTGAACACCGTGTAGCGCAGCCCCTGGCCCGCGAGCAGACCCGCGACCTGCCGCGCCCGGTCCGCGGTCGTCTCGGGCAGCGCGACCACCGTCGCGCGGTTCTCGGCGGCGACCCGCGCGATCTCCTGCGCGGAGACGGAGTCGCCGAGCGTGTTCCAGCTGAGCACGGTCAGGTCGTCCTGCTGCGCGGTCGGCACGTCGGGTGCACCGATCCCGCGGACGACGAGCACGCCCCCCTCCGCGACCGCGAAGGCCACGAGCAGGAGCGCGACGACGCCGATCCCGCGCCGGAGGCGGTGCAGCACGAAGTCGACCAGGGTGAGCACGACGGCCGCGATGAGCGCGACGAGCCCCTCCGCGCCGCGGAACGAGACGACGAGCGCCGCCACCGGCCCGCGCTGCAGGCCGAGCAGCTGCGGCCACGCCGCGAGCGCGAGCGCGCCCGCGAGGACGAGCGCGCCGAGCGTGGCGAGGGTCCGGCGGAGCACGGAGGGCAACGGTACGTGCGGGCGCGTGCCGCACCTCCGCGGCTCGCGGGCCTCGGAGGCGCTCCTACGATTGCTCCGTGGCGGTGCGCGGGCGGTTCGATCTGCACACCCACTCGACGGTGTCGGACGGCACCGAGACGCCGTCGGACGTCGTGCGCGCCGCGGCGGCCGCGGGCCTCGCCGGGCTCGCGCTCACCGACCACGACTCGACCGCGGGCTGGGCGACCGCGACGGCCGCCGCACGCGAGGCGGGCATCGGGCTCCTGCCCGGCGTCGAGCTCTCGACGCGCAGTGGATGGCGCAGCGTCCACATGCTCGGCTACCTGGTCGACCCGGAGGACGCGGCGCTGCTCGCGGAGACGGACCGCATCCGCCGGGCGCGGCGCGATCGCGCGAGGCGGATCGTGGACGCGATCGCCGTCGACTACCCGGTCTCGTGGGACGACGTGCTCGACCAGACCGCGCCGGGCGCCACGGTGGGACGCCCGCACATCGCCGACGCGCTCGTCGCGCTCGGCATCGAGCCGGACCGCAGCGCGGCGTTCGCGGGCATCCTCCATCCGCGCCGCGGCTACATCGAGCCCCACTACGCACCGACCCCGGTCGAGGGGGTCGCGCTCATCCGCGCCGCCGGCGGCGTGCCGGTGCTCGCGCACCCCGGCGCGACGCGGGCCGAGTGGGTGATCCCGGAGGACGAGGTCGCCGCGCTCGTCGACGCCGGCCTGTTCGGCATCGAGGCGGACCACCCGGAGAACACGGCGGGGGGCGGGCCCGTCGCCGCGGCGCTCGCCCGGCGCTTCGGCCTCCCGATCACCGGATCGAGCGACTACCACGGCTCGGGTAAGCCGAACCGGATCGGGGAGCGCACGACCGCGCCGGATGTGGTCGAGGCGATCCTGGCGCAGGCGACCGGCTCCGCGCCGATCCTGCCCTGACCGCCGCTCAGGCGATCTGGAGCCACTCCCGCAGCTTGTCCACACCCTCCATCTCGGTGTGCGGCCGCAGCTCCGGCCCGCGCGCGTCCCACATCGCCCGCGACATGCGGAACCGCTTCTGCACGGTGACGGTGCCCTCGCGGTCGAGGCGCTCCTCCCCGTTCGGCTCGTAGCCGAGCTTCCGGGTCACCGCGTTCGACGCGAGGTTGTCGGCCCAGGCGGACGTGGTGACCTCGTCCGCGCCGAGGCCGTCGAACGCCAGCGTCAGGATCGCGATGCGGTTGAGCGTCCCGATGCCCTTGCCCTGCCAGGAGTGGCCGAGCCAGGAGGCGCTCTCCGCGGACCGGGTGGTGGTGAAGTGCTCGGACGAGAGGCTCTGCACGCCGATCAGCGTGTGGTCGAGCTTCGCGGCGAACTCGAGCGACCAACGCTCCGGCGACATCTCCTGCCGCAGCCGCGAGTGGTAGCGGTACACGTTGCGGGCGACGTCGATCTCCGAGCCACGCGTCCAGGGCGTGTTGAACGGGAGGAAGTTGCCGTGGATGCCGCCGGCGGCGAGCCGGCCCAGGTCCAGTGCGGTGCGGTCGTCGATCGGGGCGAGCTCGATGTCGGACACCAGGATGCGCACGCCGAGGAGCGGCCAGATGTCGACGTCGGACGGGGTCGGCATGCGAAGAGGCTATCGGCCGCGCCGCGCCTCCAGCGGCCACCCCGCCCGGCGCGCGAGCACGTCGGCAGGCCCGTCTCGCTCCAGCAGGCTCGACGGGGCGACCGGAGCCTGCCGGAGCGGAACGGGCCTGCTCAAGCGCTCGGTCCGGGTCAGGCCGATGGGGTCGCGGGGCGTGCGCCGCCGCGGCGACGACGGCGACGGCGGGGCTTGCCCGAGCCGTCGTGGGTGCCGGAGCCCGGCACGTGCTCCTCGTGGGCCTCGTGCCCCTCCGCCGCGTGCCCCTCCGCCGCGGGCGCCTGCGTCTCTGCCGCCGCCTGCGGCTCCCCGCCCGTCCGGGTCCGCGAGCGGGAGCGCGACCGCGAGCCGGAGCGGGCCGGCTTCGCGTCGCCGCTCTCGCCGCCCTCGGCCGCGACGGGGTGCGCGGTCGGCGCCTTCGGCAGCCGTCCCTTGGTCCCTGCGGGGATCCCGAGCTCCTCGTACAGGTGCGGGGACGAGGAGTACGTCTCCACCGGCTCCGGCTTGCCGAACTCGAGCGCCTTGTCGATGAGGGCCCACTTGTGCAGGTCGTCCCAGTCCACGAAGGTGACCGCGGTGCCGGTGCGCCCCGCGCGGCCGGTCCTGCCCACGCGGTGCAGGTACGCGTCGGCGTCCTCCGGGATCGTGTGGTTGATGACGTGCGTGACGTCGTCGACGTCGATGCCGCGGGCGGCGACGTCCGTCGCGATGAGGACGTCCTTCTTCCCGGTGCGGAACGCCGTCATGGCCCGCTCGCGCTGGTCCTGCCCGAGGTCGCCGTGCACGGCCGCCGCGGCGAACCCGCGGTCGGTCAGCTCCTCCTGCAGGCGCGGGGCCGCGCGCTTCGTGCGGGTGAAGATCACGGTCTTGCCGCGCCCCTCCGCCTGGAGGATCCGGGCGACGACCTCGTCCTTGTCCAGCGCGTGCGCGCGGTAGACGACGTGCCGGATGTTCGCCTGCGTCAGCCCCTCGTCGGGGTCGGTCGCGCGGATGTGCACCGGGCGGTTCATGAAGCGGCGGGCGAGCGCGACGATCGCGCCCGGCATGGTCGCCGAGAACAGCATCGTGTGGCGGATCGCCGGCGTCTGGGCGAAGAGCTTCTCGATGTCCGGGAGGAAGCCGAGGTCGAGCATCTTGTCGGCCTCGTCGAGCACCATCTCGCGCACGTCGGCGAAGGAGATGAGGCGCTGGCCGGCCAGGTCCAGCAGGCGACCGGGGGTGCCGACGACGATCTGCGCCCCCGCCTTGAGCGCCTCGATCTGGCCTTCGTAGGCCTTGCCCCCGTAGATCGCGGCGACCTTGGTCGGGCGGGCGGAGGTGGCGAGCTCGAGGTCCTCGGCGACCTGGACGCACAGCTCGCGGGTCGGGACGACGACCAGGACCTTGACGCCGGGCTCCGGGTCGTGGCCGAGGCGCTGGATGATGGGCAGGCCGAAGCCGAGGGTCTTGCCGGTGCCCGTCTTGGCCTGCCCGATGATGTCCTGGCCGGTGAGGCCGAGCGGGATGGTCTGCGACTGGATGGGGAAGGGCTCGACGATGCCCTTCGCGGCGAGGACGTCGACCATGTCCTGGTCGATGCCGAGTTCTGCGAATGTCAAAGGAAGCGTTGCCTGTCGTTCGGCGCGCTGGAGCGCGCGGTGCTGGCGCGGATCGCGGAACGGATCGCGCGGGGTGCGCCGAGATCTCGACCGGCGCGGCGGGTCCGCTCCACGGCGGACTCCGATCGGCATCCTACCCGGTGCCAATATGCTTGCCGGGTGATCCGATCGGGACGGCGGCGCCCCGCCGCGCCCAGAAGCCGTCGGGGCGACCCGCCCAAGGTGGTGCGGATCGCGCTCGGCGACCTGAAGCCGGACACCGACGCGCTCCTCGGCCGCATCGCGTACCTCAAGCTCGCGCTGTTCGAGTCGGCCTCCGCGGTCGCCGGGCGCGCCACCGATCTGGCGGACCGGGAGGCGATCACCCGCGTGGCCGCGGTCGTGCTCGAGCAGCACACCGAGCTCTCCGCGTTGATCGAGGCCAGGGGCACCACCTCGGCGGCGGCGATGCACCCGTTCACCGCCGACATCGACCGCTACCGCCGTCGCCTCGCGGACTCCGGCTGGCACGAGTCCGTGCTGACGCTGCACCTCTCCGCCGGCCTCCTGGACGACTTCTTCGCGGG
>NZ_JBQCGC010000076.1:0-80632 GCF_051956055.1 Amnibacterium sp. | reverse complement strand
CGAGTTCTCGGCGCCGCTCTGGCGCTGGGAGGCACGACGCGAGTTCTGGACCTTCGTGTCCCTGCCGGCCGAGGTCACGGACGAGATCCGCGACCTCGCGAGCGACGTCCCCCGCGGCTTCGGCGCGGTCCGGGCGCACGCCCGAGTCGGCGCGCACCAGTGGTGGACCTCGGTCTTCCCGCAGAGCGCCGAGGGGCAGTACGTGCTGCCGATCAAGAAGAGCGTGCGGACCGCGAACGGCCTCGACCTCGGCGATCCGGTACCGGTCTGGGTGCAGCTGCACCCCTGACCGGTGTCAGTGCTTCGGGGTCCCCGAGTTGCCCTTCCCCGGTGCCGGCGTGCCGGGGCCAGGCGCGCCGGGTGCCGGGGCGCCGTTCCCGCCGCCGCCGTTGCCGCCCCCGCCGTTGCCGCCGGGTGCGGGCTTGGAGGGCTTCGACGGCTTCGGCTTGGGCGTGGACTGGGGCTTCGCGTCCGCGTGCACGATCGCCTTGCCGCCGCTCAGGTACTGCGGCAGCGGGGTGGGCCACGACGCTGCGCCCCCGTACTTCGCGTTCGCCGGGCGCATGATCGCCTGGAAGACGCAGTGCCGCATGTTCGCGTACTGGTACGACTGGATGTTGCAGGTATGGGGGCCGTCGACGGTGCGGAGGCTGACGTTCCCCGTGACGTTCCCGATCCAGACCGCCGTGGTCACCTTCGTGGTCGACCCCATCGTCCAGGTGTCCTTCGCGAAGTCGGTCGTCCCCGTCTTGCCGAACATGTACTTGCCGTCGCCGAGGTTGTCGGAGGCCATGGTGCCGTGGAGCGGGTTGTTCAGGTCGTAGCCCGCCGCGATGATGAGCTGCTTGTCCTGCACCCGGCGGCAGTCCGCCTGCGGCACCGGCAGCGACTTGCCGCTCGGGTCGACCACCTTGTCGATGGCGACGGCGTCGCAGCGGACGCCCTGGTTCGCGATCGTCGCGTAGCCGACCGCGTTGTCGAGCGGCGCCACGGTGCTCGCGGCGCCGATCGCCATCGTGGGCTTGACCTGGACCTTCCCGCCGGTGATGCCGTCCTTCACCCCCATCGAATCGGCGATGTTCCCCATCTCGCAGAGGTCCTGCTCCTCCGCCATCGAGGCGAACACGCCGTTGATGGACCGGGCGGTGCCCTCCTGGATCGTGAAGCTCCCCTTCTCGTTCTCATCGTTGTGCAGGTCCCACGGCTTCCCACCGACCCCGCCGCAGCTCGACGTGAAGTTCGACTGCGCGATGACGCGGGCGTTGCCGTTCACCTTCTGGTTGATCGTGTGCCCGCTCTTCAGCCAGCCGATGAGCGTGTAGGCCTTCGCGGTCGACCCGGGCTGGAAGCCGGCGCCGGCGCCGAGCGCCTGATCGACGCTGTAGTTCACGGCCGAGTACTTCGTGCGGTTCTTCGCACCGGTCGGCGCGAACACCTTGTTCTGCACCATCGTCAGCACGCGACCGGTGCCGACCTGCACCGAGACCGCGGAGGCGCCGACGTCCGCACGGCCGGTCGGCGTCTGGGGCACGTAGTAGTTCACGGCCGACTGCGCCTTCTTCTGCAGGCTCAGGTCGAGCGTGGTGTCGATCTGCCAGCCCTTGGTGTTGAGGTTCGCGAGCCGCACCGTGGGCGTCGAGCCGAACTCCTTGCTCCCGAGGATCGTCTTGACGACGTAGTCGCAGAAGAAGCCGGCCGAGCCCGCGGTCTGGCAGCCCGTCGACGGCGGCGTGATCTTCGTGACGATCCTCGCCGTCGAGTACTTGTCGTACTCGGCCTGCGTGATCATCTTGTGCGCCAGCTCGACCTTGAGCACGTAGTTGCGCCGCGCCTCCGCGCCCGCCAGGTTCTCCTTCTTGTCCAGCCGGAACGCCTCGGGGTTGTTGACGATCGAGATGAGCGTCGCCGCCTGGCCGATGTCGAGGTCCTTGGCGTGCTCGTCGTAGTAGTACTGCGCCGCGGCCTCGATGCCGTAGGTGCGGCCGCCGAAGCCCGCGATGTTGAGGTAGCCGAGGAGGATCTCGTCCTTCGTGTACTTCTTCTCGAGCCCGATCGCGAGCCGCATCTCGCGGATCTTCCGGCTGTAGGACTTGTCGACGCACGCGTTGTACGCCGCGGCGGCCTTCTTCGCGTCGGTCAGCGCCTCCGCCTGCTGCACGCACACGTTCTTCACGTACTGCTGGCTGATGGTCGACGCGCCCTGGATGTCCTTGTGCATCGCGTTCGACACGAGCGCGCGGACGATGCCGTTCGGGTCGATCGGGCCGTGCTGGTAGAAGCGCACGTCCTCCGCCGCGAGGGTGGCGTTGCGCACCGTGGTCGGGACCTGGTCCCACCCGATCACCTCACGGTTCTGGCTGAAGAACGAGGCGAGCAGCACGCGCTTCTTGCCGTCCATCGCGTACATCCGCGTCTTCTGGTCGAGCGGCGTGATGTCGAGGTTGCCCGGCAGGCTCTGGAACGCGTCGATCTGCTGCTTCGTGACGCTGCCGGCGATCGCGACCGCGGGGGTCACGACGCAGGCGATCAGCGTGCCGGCGATGGCGGCCACCGCGAAGAACGCGAACAGGACGGACAGCTTGCTGCCTGCTCGAAGGGCGGTCTGGCTCACGGACACCCCGGCATCGTAAGAGGTTCATGAGACTGACGGCGCGTGTCCTTCCGCCCGCGTGGCCGGATCGTTGCCTTCCGCCCACGATCCTGCCCCTGATTCCCAGGGTGATCAGGGCGGCTCACGGCACGGCCGGAGGTGCCGGCGTGAGTATCCACGCATGGCCGATCTCGTCCGACCGACCCGTGGACGCCTCGTCGCCGGCGTCTGCGCGGGTCTCGCGAACCGCTTCCACACCTCCGCGGCGCTCGTGCGCCTGCTGTTCGTGCTGTCGATGCTGCTGCCCGGGCCGCAGATCCTGATCTACATCGCGCTGTGGGTGATCATGCCCAACGAGCGCTCCTGACCTCCTTCGTCGTTCAGGAGAATCGGGCCCGGCGGCGCCGGATCTCCTGAACGACGAAGGGCGGTTCAGGCGCCGGCGGCGCGGCGCGGCTGCTCCGCCTCGACCTGTTCGCGGACCTGCGCGGATCGGGTCATGCCGCCGGTGAGGCCGACGAGCGCGGGCCTGCCCACGGGCCGCGGGGCGGTTCCTCCCGCGGGACGGGCGGCGACCGGCACGACGGCGGGGATGCGCTTGCCGACGGTCCACCGGAGGATGCTGAGCGCGGTCCTGCGCGACGGCATGTACCAGAGGAAGAACACCCCGCGCACGACCCAGCCGACGAGCTCGGGCAGCGGGATGCCCCACAGGAGCGCGACCGCGCGGCCGGGCGCGAAGGCCGCGACCGTGCCCAGCCCCCGGAACCCGAACCGGCGCGCGTCCGCCCGGCGCGAGCGTCGCGCGATGTTGCGCCCGACGGTCGTCCCGGCGCGGATCGCCCAGAGCGCCTCCTTCGGCACCCGGGCACCGCTGCGCCGCACCGCGGCGGCGTCGCCGGCGCTCCACACGCCGTCGGTCACTCGGAGGCACTCGTCGACGGCGAGCAGACCGTCCTCCTCCTGGAACCGCTCGAGCCCCGGGATCACCGGCACGGTGCTGCCGAGCGACGACACGACCGTCGCGGCCTCGATCCTCGTGCCGTCGCCGAGCTCCACGCCGTGCTCGTCGACGGCGACCACGCGGGTGTCCGTCAGCAGCTCGACGCCGGCGTCCGTGAGGTTGCGCCGCAGCCGCTCCTGGAGCGCGGGCTTGTCCTGCCAGACCGGCACCACGGTCGGCGTGCCGGAGATGAGCACGATGCGACGGGCGTCGCCGTACCGCCGACCGAGCGCGGCGGCGACCTCCGTACCCGCGAAGCCCGCGCCGACCACCACGATGGTCGTGGCGCGCCGCGCGTCCTCCGCGTCGACCGGCGGCCGGCCGTCGAGCCACGCGAGGTGCTCGAGGAGCGCCTCGACGCGGCCGGGCGAGCGCAGCGACCACCCGTGCTCGGCGAGCCCCGGCAGGTGGTCGATGCGGTCCTGCGCGCCGGTCGCGACCACCAGCTCGTCGTACTCGACGACGCGGGTCTCGCCCTGCCATTCGACCGTCACCGTCCGCGCGGCGGCATCGACGGCGGTCGCCCAGCCCTGCACGCGCTCCGCCCGCGGGATCACCTCGTCGAGCGGGCTGACCAGCATCTCCGGCTTCAGCCCGCCCTCGAGCACCTCCCCGGTGAAGCCGTGGAAGACGTGCTCCTGGAACGGCGCGACGACGGTGATCCGCGCGGCGTCCCCCATCCAGCGCCGGATGGCCCGGTAGCACCAGACGGAGGAGTACCCGCCGCCCAGGATGACGATCCTCACGCCACCGCTCCGTCCGGGAGCTGGGACGACGGCTCGCGGCGCGGCGGCCGGCTCCAGCCGTGGACCGCGATCGGCTCGCCGAACGAGGTCGGCGCGGCGAGGCCGAAGCCGAGGCCGTCGAACCGCTGCGCGTAGCGCTGCATGCGCCCGACCTGCTCGAGCGTCGGCCTGCCGATCGTGCCGTGCCCGCGGTGATCGGCGAGCGCGAGCAGGGCGCTCTCCGCCAGGCACGCGAACGACGACGTCGTCGCGATGCCCATGCCGTAGCCGGTGCGGCGCAGGCCGGGCGTGGCGACGACGCCTCCGTCGATGATCGTGACGTCGGGACGTTCGGTCACGAGGGCGGGGCTCGTGTTGCGCGGCTGCGTGTCGTCGAGCACGACCGCGCCGAGCTTCAGGTGCTCCGGGGTGAGCACGGCGCCGGTCGCCGACGTCATCAGGACGACCAGGTCGGCGCGACGGCACGCCGCCATCTCGGTCGACCAGCTCGCACCGAGATCCCCGGCCAGCGCCGCGAGGGCGGCCGGGGTGCGCCCGACGAGCACGAGCTCCGCCGCGGCCCCGGAGGCGCCCAGCACCCGCGCGACGGCGGTGCCCACCGAGCCGTTCGCGCCCACCAGCGCCACGACCGGCGGCGTGCCCATGCCGGCCGCGATGCGTTCGACGGCACCGGCCGTGGCAGCCGCCGTGTACGCGTTGCCGTTGGTCACGCCGATGTCCGTGCGTCGCCGCAGCTTCGCCCCGCCCGCGGTCGCCGGCGCGGTCAGGGCCCCGAGCCCGAGCACCGGCGCGCCCCGCTCCACGGCGAGGTCCACCGCCTGGTCGATGCGGCGCGCGACCATCGCCCGGTCCTCGCCGAGCAGCATGGACGGCGTGAGCGGCACGCCGATCACCTCGCCGAGCACCTCGTCCGGCCGGTCGGCGGCGCGGACCGTCGAGTGCACCCAGGGCTTGAACGGCAGCCGGCGCATGGCCGTCTCCACCACCCGGCCGGGCAGGAGCCCGAGCGCCGGGTTGATGAGCGCCAGGTCCTCGGAGGGGTCGGACCTCGGGTGGATCAGGAACGCGAATCGTCCTCGGGGGACGGTCGGAATGTCCATGGCGGGGCTCCGGGCTCGGGAAGGGAGGCAGGGCGGTGCATCCGGCCACGAGGCGCGCTGAAGAGCGCTCGGACGCCCCCCGATGTCCGGCTCGAACTGGTGCCACCGCCCCCTGTTCGAGCGGCTCCCGAACGGGGGGTCTGCGGCGACTGGCGTCACCATATCGGGGGGCGGCAGGCCCCTCGCAAGCCCCAGTTGCACACCCGGACGGGGGGCACAACCCCTCCCGCAGGACTACGTAGGCCCGTTCCACCTGATCAGCAGCGCAGTCACAGCCACCGCCCCTCCCTGGGTGGCCGAGCGCCCTCGGCGTGTCGAGATCCGGTCGTGACGCGGACCGGGGTGCGCGGTGTACCCCGATCCGCGTGACCGCTCACTCCACGTGCGGGTGGAACGCCGTCGCGCCGGGCGCGGACACCTGGTTGTGGATGAGCTGGATGCCGAGCACGTCGAACCTGGCCGCGTCCAGCACGATCGACACCGCCCGGGCGAGCACCGCCTGATCCCCCTCGTCCCCGACGAAGAGCTCGCCGTCCTCGTTCTGCTGCGGCAGCGCGATGCGCCCGCGCAGGTCGAGCGGATCACGGACCCGGAGGCGGATCGCGGCGGTCACCGTGACGGTGCCGTCGTCGTGGATCTCCGGCTGCAGCACGCGTGCGGACATCGCAGCACGGTACGTCGCGCCGACCCCGATCCGGCCGGACGCCGAGCGGACTCCCCCGGGATCAGGAGCGGAACGCGTCGACGACCGCCGCGATGCGCCGGCTCCTCGTCTCGGGCGCCTTCGCCCCCTCCACCGCCATGACGTGCGCCGTGCGGCGGCTCGGCGCGAGCGCGTCGAACGCCGCCCGCACGCCGGCGCGCTCGAGCGCGAGGGCGAGGTCGTCGGGGACCACGGCATCGCGCGGCTGCTCGTCGAGCTCGAGCGACACCGTCAGCTCGTCACCGCCGGCGATGCCGCTCTCGGTGCGGCGATCGGCCGAGAACGGGATGAGCGCCCGCCCGCCCATCGAGCCGACGGTGCTCCGGAACCGGTAGCCGTTCACGGTCACCGCGACCGCCGGGCGCTTGCCTCCGCCGAGCTCCTCGAGCACCTCAGGAGGCACCGGGATCCCGGTGTTGCGACCCGTCAGGTGCATCGTGGTGCGGTAGTCGACGCTCACGCGGGTCATCCTGGCACCGCCTCCGGTCCCGCGCACAGGGGCGGTTCTCCACACGTGTTCGAACATGTGTACGAGTACGGTGGACCCGTGGTCGACTGGCATCCGCGCCGCCTGGTGAAGGGGACCGAGTGGACCATGGCCGTGCCCGGGCAGCCGGAGCCGATCGCGGTGATCCGGCGGCTGCGGTTCGAGGGGCGGGCCGTGTACCGGGCCGTCACGTGGGCCCCGACCTCCGCCGGTCGCGAGCTCATCGGCTACTACCGCAGCGGCGACGCCGCCGCGGTGGCCGTGTGGCGCCGGTACGTGGCGCAGCAGGAGGCCAGGCACGACGCCGCGTCCCGCATGCACGGCGGCCGCGAGCGCGGCTGAGGCGTCAGCCCGCGGGGAGGAACGGCCGCGCCGGCTCGCTGTGCCGCATGATCGAGCGCACCTCGGCGAACGTGCGCTCCGGGTAGCGCAGCGCCACGAGCGATCCACCGAACACGCAGCCGCCGTCGAGGCACACCGTCCCGTTCCGCCACGTGCGGGCGGCCGTCGGGGTGTGGCCGTACGCCACGAGCGCCTCGCCCCGGTAGTCCTCCGCCCACGGCACCCGGTCCGGCAGGCCGTTCTCGTCGGTCGCGCCGGTGGTCGGCCCGTAGAGGCAGAGCGCCCGCACGCGCGCCGACTCGTGCCCCTGGAAGCGCTCCGCGATCCCCGCATGCGCGACGACGAGCCGACCGCCGTCCAGGAGGAGATGGTCCGGGAGTGCGCCGAGCACCTCCGCCACCTCGGTGCGGAACGCCTCCGGCTCGCGGTCGAGCTGGGCGAGGGACGCGTCGAGGCCGCCGTTGCGCTCCACGTCGTGCCCGAGCAGCGCCCGCCGGAGCTTGTCGTCGTGGTTGCCGATGACGACGAGCGCCTCCCCCGCCGCGAGCATCCCGAGCACGAGCCGGAGCACACCGGGCACGTCCGGTCCGCGGTCCACGAGATCGCCGAGCAGCACGACCGTCCGTCCCGCAGGATGGACGGCGCCGACCGGCCGCCCGTGCAGGTCGAGGCGGACCTCGTAGCCGAGGCGCGCGAGCAGGAGCAGCAGCTCCTCGAGGCAGCCGTGCACGTCGCCGATGACGTCGAACGGACCGGTGCGGTCGCGACGGTCGTAGGCGGCAGGCAGGCGGTCTACCGTGAACGCGTCGCCCGCGAGCTCGGTGAGCACGCGGAACCGGCCGCGCGGGAGCCCTGCCGGCACCCCGCCGAGCACGACGGCGTCGACCGCCCGGTCCGCGTGCTGCGCGGCGCCCACCAGCTCCCGGACCGTGTCGGGATCCGGGTCCTCGAGCGGCACGGCGACGAGCTCGCCTGCCGCCAGCCGCGGGCGGGCCGCGGCCTCGTCGACCGCCCACTCGCCCGCGCGGAACGCACGGCGCGCGGCGCGAACCGCTCCGGGACCGATCACCAGCACGAGGGCCGGGCCCGCCACGCGCACGATCGGTGAAGCCGATCGGTGGCCGAACTGCATCGGGCCATCCTGCACCTCGACGGGCCCGTCCGTCAGTCCCTCTCGACGGGCCCCTCCCACAGCGCCGCGCACTCGAGGCAGACGCGGATCGCGCCGGGCGGCTCGCCGGGGGCCGCCGCCAGCGCGACGCGCTCGCCTCCGCATCTCGGGCACCGCATGCGGCGATGCTGCGCGAGGGGTCCGACACAAGGCCGGGGCCGGCTCCGCACCCCCTGCACTCGGGGTTTCGACGGGGCGGCCGAGGCGGCCATCATGCCGCCATGACCGGGTCGGACGTCGCGATGCTCGCGCTGACGCTCGCCGGGTTCGCGCTCATCGCGCTGCTCCCCTACGCGGCGTTCCGCGTCGTGGAGCTCGCCGAGGACGCGATCGGCCGCGCCCGCCATCGCGCCTGACGCGCGGGAGGCAGCGGGCTCAGGCCGCGATCGGCAGCGCCCCGTGATCGCAGGCGTCGCACGCCGCATCGCAGGCGCAGGGCGGCGGGCAGTGGTGGGAGTGGCGGCAGGAGCACATCGGGGGCTCGTCCTTTCCGTGCGGCGGTGAACGGTGCTCAGCAGCCTGCGCTCGCGCCTCCGCGCACCGGGCGAGCGACCCGCTCCCCGTTCGGGGGACGCGCTCGACCGACGCGTCGTCCCTCGATCGACGGAGCGCTCGGTCGGTTGAGAGACGGCGCGTCGAGCTAGGCCTCGGTGGCGGCGAGCTGCCCGCAGGCGCCGTCGATCTCCTTGCCGCGGGTGTCGCGGATCGTCGTCGGGATGCCGGCCGCCTCCAGCCGCCGGACGAACTCCTGCTGCACGGCGGGTTCGGAGGCGGTCCAGATGGAGCCGGGCGTCGGGTTCAGCGGGATCGGGTTGACGTGCACCCAGCCGTGCCCGCGGGCGTTCAGCTTCTCCGCGAGCAGGTCGGCGCGCCAGCCGTGGTCGTTCATGTCCTTGATCAGCGCGTACTCGATCGACACGCGCCGGCCGGTCGCGTCGAAGTAGGCGCGCGCGGCGTCGAGCGCCTCGTCGACCTTCCAGCGGGAGTTCACCGGGATCAGCTCGTCGCGCAGGTGGTCGTCCGGCGCGTGGAGGGAGAGCGCGAACGTCACCGGGATCTTCTCGTCGGCGAGCTTCTTGATCGCCGGCACGAGGCCGACCGTCGAGACGGTGATGTGGCGGGCGCTCATCCCGAGCCCCTCCGGCGCGGGGGCGACCATCGTGCGGACCGCGGTCATGAGCCGGTTGTAGTTCGCGAGCGGCTCCCCCATGCCCATGAACACGATGTTGGACACGCGCTCCGGCGTCGTCTCGCCCGGACGCTTGCCGCCGAGCGCGCCCTCGGCGATGACCCGGTTCGCCCGCACGACCTGGTCGACGATCTCCGCCGCGGACATGTTGCGCGTGAGCCCCGCCTGGCCGGTGGCGCAGAACGGGCAGTTCATGCCGCAGCCGGCCTGGGACGAGACGCAGAGGGTGATCCGGCCCGGATAGCGCATCAGCACGGACTCGACGAGCGCGCCGTCGTGCAGCTTCCAGAGGAACTTGATGGTGTCCCCGCGGTCGGTGGCGAAGCGCCGCACCTCCGTCATGAGCTCGGGCAGGAGCCCGCGGACGAGCTCCTCCCGACCCGCGGCAGGCAGGTCGGTCATCGCGGCCGGGTCGTCGGTGTAGCGGGTGAAGTAGTGGCGGGCGAGCTGCCCGGCGCGGAAGGCGGGCAGGCCGAGCTCGACGAGCCGCGCGCGCCGCTCCTCCGGTGTGAGGTCCGCGAGGTGCACCGGCGGCTTCCCGCGCTTCGGGGAGGCGAACTGGAGCAGCGGGCGCCCGTCGGCCCCGCGCTGCTGCTGCCAGCCCTCGGTCGCCGGCCGCACCTGGACGGTGCGCTCGCCGGCCGTCCGGGTGGGAGGCAGCAGGGCGTCGGCGGGCATGCCGCCAGGATACGGGAGCCCGGGCCGGGCAGGGCGGCGAGCACGTGAGCAGGCTCGCCGCACTTCAGCAGGCTGCTGGGGCCTCCTGGAGCCTGCCGAAGTGAGCGCAGCCTGCCGAGGTGCTCCTCACGCGTGCTGGTCGCGCTTCGGCACCATGGGGAGGGCCACGAGCGGCGCCAGCGCGACGAGCGCGAACGCGACCGGGAAGCCGACCGCCGTCACGAGCGCTCCGATGCCCGGACCGACCGCGGAGGCGGCGACGAACTGACCGGTGTTCTGCACGCCGAGCGCACGGCCGGACCACCCGGGGCCCGCCGCCGCCGCGACGGAGGTGAACGCGAGGCCGTTGTCGGCGACGCTCACCGTCGTCGTCAGCACGAGCAGGATCGCGGCGGGTGCGGCCCAGCCGGCGGCACCGCTGCCGGCGAGCAGCAGCAACCCCGCCACCCCGGCGACCGCGACCAGCCGGAGCAGCCGCATCCGGCCGAGCCGGTCGCTCAGCGAGCCGACGACGATGCGGCCGCCCGCGCCCACGAACTGCGCCACCGCCACGACGATCCCCGCGGCCGTCGCCGACCAGTGCAGATCCGCGATGAGCCAGACGAGCCCGAACGTCGACAGCGTGAACTGCGGCACCACGAGCAGCACCGAGACGAGGTGGACACGGAGGAGGAACCGGTCGCGCCGGTACGGGTTGCCGGTCGCGACGAGCACGCTCCGCGGCGGCCGCGGCGGGTCCGTGATCCCGGCCGCGCAGGCGATCGCGAGCGCGGCCGTCGCGACGGCGCCGACCACGAGCGGCAGGCCCACGCCGCCCGCCGCGGCGAGGGGCGGGACGATCAGCGCCGCGACGGCCACGCCGAGCGGCTGGGACATCTGCCGGATCCCCATGGCGAGCCCCCGCCGGCGCCTCGGGAACCACCCGACGACCACGCGCCCGCTGGCGGCGTTGCAGCTGCCGGTCGCGCCGCCGGCGAGCAGGAGGAGCACGCCGACCGGCACGAGCCCGCCCGCCGCCGCTGCGGCCGCGGTGCAGACCGCCGCGAGCGCGAGGCCGCCCGCGATGACCCACCGCTCCCCCACCCGGTCCGCCAGGGCACCCCAGGCGACGAGCGTGAGCACGAGGCCGACGGTCGGCGCGGCGACGAGCAGGCCGACCTGCGCCAGCGGGATCCCCTGCTGCAGATGGAGGAGCGGGATCAGGTACGCCGGGGTGGCGACCACGAGCGTGCCCGCCGCCTGCGCGAGCACCCCGAGCGCGAGCATCCGCCAGGCAGCGGCGCCGATGCGGGTGTCGGAGGCGGTGGTCGTCACCCCTCGATCCTGACGGAATCCGAACGGTCACCGCCGCGTTGCGCATCGTGCACACGGGGTCGCCCCGGACGTCGTACCGTAGTCGCCGCCCGGGGAACCAAGGGCACGGGAGAGGCGGGACGATCAGGGTGGCGGAGTGCATCCACGGCTTCGACGAGGGGATGTGCGACATCTGCTTCCCGCGGAAGTCGCCCGAACCCGCACCGACCGTCGCCGCGTCGGCGACGAGGAGCGCGCCCCGTGCGCCGCGGACGGTCTCCACCCGGCCCGCGACGCGCCGGCCCGCCGGCGCTCCGGCCGGGATGCCCGCCAAGCTGCCGCCGTTCGCCGCCCGGCGGCTGTACCACTGGACGCCGCTGACGAATCTCGAGTCGATCCTGCTCGACGGCGAGCTGCGGTCGATCGCGTCGGGGCTCGCGCCCGACGTCGACGTCGCGGCGCCGCTCGCCCGCCAGCTGCGCGCCCATCGGGACGTGGGCGACGGGCGTCATGTCGACGAGTTCGTGCCGTTCGCCGCGTCCCCCGACGCGGAGCGGTGGGCGGAGCTCCGCACCGGGGCCGACGAGCCGCACTGGTCGGCGGCCGCCAGGTCCCTGGGAGCCGCCGACTACGCCCTGCTGGTCGCCGTCGGCCGGGACCTGGGGCCGGACCTCGTGGTCGCTGACGGGGACGCCGCCGCTCCGGTCACCCGGTTCAGCGTCGGCGACCCGGCGAGGGGCGTCGCAGCCGCGGCCCGCACCGACCCGGATCTCGTGTCCGTCGAGGTGCTCGCGCCCGGATCGGTGCCGCTTCGTGTCGTGAACCTCATCGCGGTCGCGAACGAGCCCGCTCGCGCCCGGGTGCGGCGGATGTTCGCGGACGTGGACGGGACGCCGCCCAAGGTCGTCGTCCACCCGCCCTGGTTCGTCGCCTCCTGAACCTCCGTACGCTGTCGGGGTGACGATCACCGCCGCCGCCGACGGATCCGCACTCGGGAACCCCGGCCCCGCCGGGTGGGCCTGGTACATCGACGCGGACCGCTGGGCCGCGGGCGGCTGGCCCCACGGCACGAACAACATGGGCGAGCTGAAGGCGGTGCTCGAGCTGTTCCGGGCGACGGAGGGGGTCGACGACGACCTGCTCGTGCTCTGCGACAGCCAGTACGTCATCAACTCGGTCGTGAAGTGGATGCCCGGGTGGAAGCGGAAGGGCTGGCGGAAGGCCGACGGCGCCCCCGTGATGAACGTCGAGCTCATGCAGGAGATCGACGCGACCCTGCAGGGCCGCCGGTACCGCTTCGAGTGGGTCAAGGGGCACATCGGCCACGAGCTGAACGAGGCCGCGGACGAGCGCGCCCGGGCGGTCGCGACCGCGTACCAGCGCGGAACCGCGATCCCCTCGGGGCCGGGGTTCACCCCGCTCACCGCCTCCGTCGTCACGCCGGCGCCGGGGCCGCGGACCCGCCGGCTGACGCTCGACCTGTCCGAGGACGAATGGGGCGCGCTCGAGCGCCGCGCCCGCGCCGCGGACACGTCGCCGGAGGCCCTGCTGCGGTCGCTCGCGACGGGCGCTCGCTGAGCGGCCGCCCGGGATCCGCTGCGACACTCCGGTGCGCGGATCCGGGGTCTTGCGGAACGCGCTGCGCGAGGCGCATGCTGAAGCCCTGATCGATCGCCCGGGCGAGTCGGAGGCAGTGCCCCGACCACCGGGCGATCGGCATGCGGGGGCCGTCCATCCGGGTCCGCCAGGATGACGGCATGAGGACGAGGACCCTCGGGTCGACCGGCATCACCGTCACCGAGCTCTGCTTCGGCGCCAGCCCGATCGGCAGCATCCCGGGCCTGTACGCCCACCCGGTCGACGAGGACCGCGGCGTCGCGACCGTCGAGGCGGTGCTGGCGAGCCCGATCCGGTTCATCGACACCTCGAACGGCTACGGCCCGAACGGCGAGAGCGAGCGCCGGATCGGCGCCGCCCTCGTGCGCGCCGGCGGTCTGCCCGGCGATGTCGTCGTCGCCACCAAGGTCGACCCCGCGCCGGGCGACCCCGACTTCTCCGGCGACCGCGTGCGCCGGTCGCTCGAGGAGAGCCTCGAGCGGCTGGGGATCGATCGCGTCCCCCTCCTGCACCTCCACGACGCGGAGCGCATCCCGTTCGAGGCGGGCGTCGCCGCCGACGGTCCGCTGCGCGCGCTCGTCGATCTGAAGGCGCGCGGGCTGGTCGATGCGATCGGGATCGCGAGCGGCCCCGTCGCGCTGATGCAGCGGTACCTGGACACGGGCGAGCTCGACGTCGTGCTCAGCCACAACCGGTTCACCCTGCTCGACCGGTCGGCGGAGGCGCTGTTCCGCGCAGCCCGGGAGCGCGGCATCGGGGTGCTGAACGCCGCGCCGTACGGCGGCGGCATCCTGTCGCAGGGCGCGGACGCGGTGCCGCGGTACGCCTACGGGCAGGGCAGCGCCGCGCAGGTGACCGCTGCGCGGGCCATGGAGGCGGCGTGCGGCCGCCACGACGTGCCGCTCGCGGCTGCGGCGCTGCAGTTCTCCCTCCGCAGCGACCTGGTCGACTCGACGGTGGTCGGGATGTCGAGCCCCGAACGACTCGCGGAGACGGAGGCGCTCGCCGCGGTCGCGATCCCGGACGCGCTGTGGGACGAGCTGGAGGGCCTCCTGCCCGAACGGAGCGCCTGGCTCGACCCGCAGGTGTGACGGCGCGGTCCGTCAGCGCTGCGCGGCGCGCTCCCGCTTGATCCTGGCGTTCTCCGCCATCACCGCGGCGTGCGTCTCGCGCTCCCGCACGAGCCACGCCGGCTTGTCCGCGAGCAGCGCCTGGATCTCGGCGGTCGTGAGCGGCTCGGTCATCTCCGCGCGGCGGAGGCCCGCGACCGAGACCCCGAGCCGGGCGGCGACGACCGGGCGCGGGTGCGGCCCGTCCTTGCGCAGCGCGACCAGCCACTCCGGCGGCTCGTCCTGCAGCTGCTGCAGGGTCGTCCGACTCACGGGACCGGCGCGGAACGCCTCCGGGGTCGCCTCGAGCAGCACCCCGAGCTTCTTCGCCGCGGTCTCGGGCTTCATCGTCTGGTCCTGCGCCACGACGGGAACGCTACCCTCGGGCCGGTGCCCGACCCGTTCGTGATCGGCGTCGTCGCCGGCGTCACCCCCGACCGCTGGGTGCGCGTCTGGCGGGAGCGGCTGCCCGAGGTGCCGCTGCAGGTCGTCCCGGTGGGGGACGTGCAGGAGGCCCTCCGCTCCGGCGTCGCGATGGTGTTCGCGCGGCTGCCGGTTGACGCGGAGGACGTGCACGTCATCCCGCTGTGGGAGGAGACGCCCGTCGTCGTCGCGGCGAAGGACCATCCGGTGAAGGTGTTCGACGCGGTCACCGAGGCGGACCTCGCGGACGAGGAGCTGGTCCCGGGGTGGGACGACGCCGTGCTCGACATCGTGGCGGCCGGGCACGGCATCGCGCGGATGCCCCAGTCGGTGTTCCGCGGCACGGGCCGGCGCGACGTGGTGGCGCGCCCGATCACGGACGCGACGTCGACGAGGATCGGCCTCGTGTGGCTGCGGGACACCGGCGGCCCACTCGTCGACGAGTTCATCGGCATCGTCAGGGGACGGACGGCCAACAGCTCCCGCGGGGAGGTGGCGGCGGAGCCGCAGGAGGCGGCGACGCGGCGGTCGGCCCCCGCCGGTCGCGCGCAGCCGAAGCGCGCCCGCACGGGACGGAAGCCGCCGAGCGCCGGCCGACGCCGCTGAGGCGTCAGCCGTCGAACAGCTCGCCGTCCAGGTACACCCAGCGACCCGCCTCCCGCACGAAGCGGCTGCGCTCGTGCAGGAGGCCCGCGCCGTCCGGTCCCCGGTGCGCGGCACGGAACTCGACGACACCGGTCGCGTCGTCCTGGCCGCCCCTCGCCGTGTCGACGATCTGCAGCCGCCGCCACGTGATCCCGGGGTCGAGGTCGACCGTGCGAGGCCGGGTGGCGCGCGCCCAGGTCGAGCGGAGGTAGGCCGGCAGGCCGAGCGCGAACGCCGAGTACCGGGAGCGCATGAGCGCCTCCGCCGTCGGGGCCGCCGCGCCGTCGTGGAACGGACGGCAGCAGTCCGCGTACGCGCCGCCACCGCACGGGCAGCGCTCCTCGGGGTCCACCCCGCCATCCTCGCCCCGCGCTGCGGCGACCGGCGCGGATCCGCGGAACATGACGTCCGTGACGGAACCCGTAACACGTGGGCCCTAGCGTGGACCGCATGTCCGACACCCTGAACACGGTCGACGTCGTCGGCCGGTACGTGGCCGAGCAGGAGATCCCGGAGCGGATGCGCAGCGATGTGCGGCTGCTCGGCGAGCTGCTGGGCCGGGTGCTGCGCGAGAGCGGCTCCCCCGGTCTGTTCGAGGACGTCGAGCGGCTGCGCACCGCGACGATCCAGGCCTATCGGGACGAGAGCGACCAGGCGTTCGCGGAGGCGGTGCGCCTCGCGGACGGGCTGACCGTCGAGCGCGCGGACGAGGTCGCCCGCGCCTTCACCGCCTACTTCCACCTCGTCAACGTCGCGGAGGAGCACCAGCGGGTCCGCGTGCTGCGCGAGCGGGACGGGATCCCCGGCAAGCGCCCTTCGGACACGGTCCCGGCCGCCCTCGCCCGGCTCGCGGAGGAGGTGGGCGACGAGGCCGCCCTCGCGCGGCTGCAGGCGATGCGCTTCCACCCGGTCTTCACGGCGCACCCGACGGAGGCGCGGCGGCGCGCGGTGTCGGACGGCATCCGGCGCATCGCCGAGCTGCTCGACGACCACGACGACGCCCTCGTGGATGCGCAGCGCGCCCGCGTCGAGCGCCGCATGCTCGAGGAGATCGACACGCTCTGGCGCACCGCGCCGCTCCGCGCCGAGAAGCCCTCCCCCGTCGACGAGGTCCGGTCGATCATGGCCGTCTTCGACGAGACGCTCTACACGGCGGTGCCGTCGGTCTACCGGCGCATCGACGAGACGCTGCAGGGCGACGTGTCAGGCGACAGCGCGCCCCTCGTGCGGCCGTTCATGCGGCTCGGCACCTGGGTCGGCGGCGACCGCGACGGCAACCCGTTCGTCACCGCCTCGGTGACGAAGCAGGCCGCGGCGATCGCGAGCGAGCACGTGCTCCTCGGCCTCGAGCGCACGGCGGCGAGGGTCGGCAGGGGCCTGACCCTCGACGCGTCGACCACGCCCCCGTCGGACGCGGTGCTCGGCCTGTGGCAGCGCCTCCGGGCCGCCGACGAGGACGCCGCCGCGGAGATCGCCAAGCGCTCCCCCGACGAGCCGCACCGCCGCATCCTCCTGCTGGTCTCGCGCCGCATCGCGGCGACCAGGACGCGCGACGCGGACCTCGCCTACCGGGACCCGGAGGAGCTGCTCGCGGATCTGCGGGTCGTGCAGGACTCGCTCGTCGCGGCCGGCGCCTCCCGCCAGGCGTACGGGCACCTCCAGTCCCTCATCTGGCAGGTGGAGACGTTCGGGTTCCACCTCGCCGAGCTCGAGGTGCGGCAGCACTCGGCCGTGCACCGACGGGTGCTCGCGGAGCTCGCGTCGGGCACGCCGAGCGAGCTGGCGGAGGAGGTGCTGCAGGTCTTCCGGACCGTCGCGCAGATCCAGCAGCGCTACGGCCGCCGTGCCGCCGGCAGGTACATCGTCTCGTTCACCCAGTCGGCCGAGGACCTCGCGAACGTGCACCGCCTCGCGCGGGCGGCGGTGGGCCCGGACGGCACCCCGCCGGTGCTCGACGTGATCCCCCTGTTCGAGACCTTCGCGGACCTGCAGGCGGCGCCGGGCATCCTCGCCGAGATCGTCGAGCACCCGGAGTTCGCGAGCCGTCTCGACGAGACCGGCCGCCGGCTCGAGGTGATGCTCGGCTACTCCGACTCGTCGAAGGACGTCGGACCGGTCGCCGCGACCCTCGCGCTCTACGAGGCGCAGCGGCGGATCGCCGAGTGGGCGCGCGAGCAGCGGATCGAGCTCACGCTGTTCCACGGCCGCGGCGGGGCGCTCGGGCGCGGCGGCGGACCGGCGAACTCCGCGATCCTCGCGCAGCCGCCGCACTCCGTCGACGGCCGGTTCAAGCTCACCGAGCAGGGCGAGGTGATCTTCGCGCGCTACGGCAGCTGGGACATCGCGATGCGGCACATCGATCAGGTCGCGGCCGCGGTCCTGCTCGCCTCCGCCCCGTCCATCGAGCGGCGGAACGAGGAGGCGGCGACCCGGTTCGCCGACGTCGCCGCGGTGATGGACCGCACCTCGCGCGAGCGCTTCTTCGCACTCGTCAAGGCGCCCGGGTTCGCCCCCTGGTTCGCGACGGTCACCCCGATGGAGGAGATCGGCCTCCTCGCGCTCGGCTCCCGGCCGGCGCGGCGCGGGCTGTCGGTCGAGTCGCTCGAGGATCTGCGGGCCATCCCGTGGGTGTTCTCGTGGACGCAGGCGAGGATCAACCTGACCGGCTGGTTCGGGCTCGGCAGCGCCCTCGAGGCCGTGGGCGACGCGACGCTGCTCGCGGAGGCGTACCGCGACTGGCCGCTCTTCCGCACCATGATCGACAACGTCGCGATGGGCCTCGCGAAGGCCGACGGCCGCATCGCGCGGCACTACCTCGCGCTCGGCGACCGGGACGACCTCGCGGGCATGGTGCTCGACGAGATGGCCCGCACCCGCGACTGGGTGCTCCGGATCACCGGATCGGACCAGCTGCTCGCGAACAAGCCCGTGCTGCAGCGGGCGGTGAAGATGCGCAGCCCCTACGTCGACGCCCTGTCGCTCCTGCAGCTGCGCGCCCTGCGCGCCCTGCGCGAGGCGCCGGAGGAGCAGCCGGCGGATCCGGACCTGCAGCGCCTCCTGCTGCTCTCCGTGAGCGGCGTCGCGGCGGGCCTGCAGAACACCGGCTGACGCCTCCGGTCGCTCCCGGCGGCCGCATGCGCCGCGGAGGCGCACGTGATGTACTCGCCGGATGCGGATCGACGAGGAGCGCGCGGCGGACGGCGGCGTCTACGTCTCCGCCCTCGACCTGTTCCGCGTCGGGATCGGTCCGTCGTCCTCGCACACCGTGGGGCCGATGCGCGCGGGAGCCGAGTTCGCCGACCGGCTCGTGCGCACGGGCGCAGGCATCGTGCGCCTCGAGATCGTGCTGCTCGGCTCGCTCGCCGCGACCGGCATGGGGCACGGCACCCCGGACGCGGTCGTCGCCGGGCTGCTCGGCATGCAGCCGGAGACCTGCGACCCGGATCGCGTCGCGGGGGCGTGGAGCGGCCATCCGGACGGCGAGCCGCTGCTGCTCGGCGGCGTGCTGCCGGTGCCGTTCTCCCGCGCAGACCTCGTCACCGACCCGTACACCCGGCCGGCGGGGCACCCGAACACCCTGATCCTCCGCGCGTGGGCCGACCTCGACGGGCCGCCGCTCGCGGAGGAGACGTACCGCTCCGTCGGCGGCGGGTTCGTGGAGCGCGACGGCGGTCCGGCCGCCGCGACCGCCGCGCTCGGCGGCGGGTTCGCCACCGCCCGCGAGCTGCTCGCCAGGTGCGTCGACGGGGTGTCCGTCGCGGACGTCGCCCTCCGCGCGGAGCTGCAGCACCGCTCCCCCGCCGAGCTGGAGGCGGGCCTCGACGCGGTCTGGACGGCGATGCGCGACTGCGTCGCCGCCGGGCTCGAGGCGGAGGGCGTGCTGCCCGGAGGCCTGCGGGTCCGGCGCCGTGCCGCCGGCCTCCGCCGCACCCTCGAGGCGGAGGAGGCGGCGGGCCGGCCGGTGGGCACCGAGTGGCTGCAGGCGTTCGCCCTCGCCGTGAACGAGGAGAACGCGGCCGGGCGCCGCGTGGTCACCGCCCCGACGAACGGCGCAGCGGGCATCGTGCCCGCGGTGATGCTGCTGCACGCCCGCACGACGGACGCGTCGGCCGCCGAGCTGCGCACCTTCCTGCTCACCGCCGCGGCGATCGGCTCACTGCTGAAGGCGAACGCCTCCATCTCGGGTGCGCAGGGCGGCTGCCAGGCCGAGGTCGGCTCCGCATGCGCGATGGCCGCCGCCGGGCTCTGCGCGGTGCAGGGCGGCACCCCCGCCCAGGTCGAGAACGCGGCGGAGATCGCGCTCGAGCACCACCTCGGGCTCACCTGCGACCCGGTCGCCGGCCTCGTGCAGATCCCCTGCATCGAGCGGAACGCGATCGCCGCGTCCACGGCGGTCGTCGCGGCGCGTCTCGCGCTGCACGGCGACGGCCGGCACGTGGTCCCGCTCGACGCCGTGATCGAGACGGCCAGGCAGACGGGCGCCGACATGAGCGCCAAGTACAAGGAGACGAGCACGGGCGGCCTCGCCGTCAACGTGGTCGAGTGCTGACCGCAGGCCCGTCCGGGCGGGCTGGGAGGATGGGTGCATCGACGCCTCCCTGCTGACCCTCATGCCGCCGCCGCTGCCGGACGGCGCGTTCGACGAGGACGCCGCGTTCCTGGCGTTCGGGCAGTGGGCGGAGGACCGCGGCCTCGCGCTCTACCCGGCGCAGGAGGAGGCGATGATCGAGATCGTCTCCGGGGCCAACCTCATCCTCTCGACGCCCACCGGGACCGGCAAGTCGCTCGTGGCGATCGGCGCGCACGCGGTCGCGCTCGCGCAGGGCAGGAGGAGCTGGTACACGGCGCCGATCAAAGCCCTGGTCAGCGAGAAGTTCTTCGCGCTGGTCGACGTCTTCGGGGCGCCGAACGTCGGCATGGTGACGGGCGACTCCTCCGTGAACCCGGACGCGCCGATCATCTGCTGCACGGCCGAGATCCTCGCGAACGCCGCCCTCCGGCACGGGCAGGAGGCGCCCGTCGACCAGGTCGTGATGGACGAGTTCCACTTCTACGCGGACCCGGACCGGGGCTGGGCGTGGCAGGTGCCGCTCATCACGCTGCCGCACGTGCAGTTCGTGCTGATGTCGGCGACGCTCGGCGACGTCACCGCCATCGCCGAGGACCTCAGCCGCAGGACCGGCCGCCCGACGGCGCGCGTCACCGGCGTCGACCGCCCGGTGCCGCTGCACTTCTCGTACGAGCTCGAGCCGATCCACGACTCGATCGATCAGCTGCTCCACTCGGACCAGGCGCCGATCTACGTCGTCCACTTCGCGCAGGCCGCGGCGCTCGAGCGCGCGCAGGCCCTCGCCTCCGCCCAGGTGGCGACCCGCGAGCAGCGGGACCGGATCGCGGAGGTGATCGGCGGGTTCCGCTTCACGACCGCGTTCGGGAGGACGCTCTCCCGTCTGCTCCGGCTCGGGATCGGCGTGCACCACGCGGGGATGCTGCCGAAGTACCGGCGGCTCGTCGAGCAGCTGGCGCAGCAGGGGCTGCTGCGCGTCATCTGCGGCACGGACACGCTCGGCGTCGGCATCAACGTGCCGATCCGCACGGTGCTGCTGACGGCGCTGACGAAGTTCGACGGCACCCGCATGCGGCACCTGACCGCGCGCGAGTTCCACCAGGTCGCCGGCCGCGCCGGGCGGGCGGGGTTCGACACCTCCGGGACCGTCGTGGTCCAGGCCCCCGAGCACGAGTCGGAGAACCGCAAAGCGCTGGCGAAGATGGGTGACGACCCGAAGAAGCGGCGCAAGTGGGTCGCCAAGAAGGCGCCGGCCGGGTTCGTCTCCTGGGGTGAGGCGAGCTTCCGGAAGCTGATCGAGGCCGAACCGGAGACGCTCACCTCCCACCTGCAGATAACGAGCGCGATGCTGCTGAACGTCATCGGGCGCGGCGGCGACGTCGTCGCGAACGTGCGCGCGCTCGTGTTCGACAACCACGAGCCGTGGCGACGGCAGCTCGAGCTCGCGCGGCGGGCGCTCGACATCTACCGCACCCTGCGCGCGGCCGGCGTCGTCGAGCAGGTCGTCGCCGACGACGGCTCGGTGTCGATCCGGCTGACCGTCGACCTGCAGGAGCACTTCGCGCTGAACCAGCCGCTGTCGCCGTTCGCGCTCGCGGCGTTCGAGCTGCTCGACCCGGAGTCCCCGACCTACGCCCTGGACGTGATCTCGGTCGTCGAGTCGACCCTCGACGACCCGCGCCCGATCCTCGCGCAGCAGCAGTTCGTGGCCCGCGGGGAGGCCGTGGCCGCGATGAAGGCGGAGGGCATCGAGTACGAGGAGCGGATGGAGCGGCTCGAGGAGGTCACCCACCCGAAGCCGCTGGCGGAGCTGCTCGGCGCGGCCTTCGAGACCTACGCGGCGTCCCAGCCGTGGGTGCGCGACTTCGCGCTCTCCCCCAAGTCGGTCGTGCGCGACATGGTCGAGCGCGCGCTGTCCTTCGGCGAGTACTGCGCGTTCTACTCCGTCTCCCGCTCGGAGGGCCTCGTCCTCCGGTACCTCTCCGACGCGTTCCGCGCGGCGCGCCAGACGATCCCGGACGAGCTCAAGGACGAGACGCTGCGGGACCTCATCGAATGGCTCGGCGAACTCGTGCGGCAGGTCGACTCGTCCCTCGTGGACGAGTGGGAGGAGCTCACGAACCCGGCGCTGCACGCGGAGGACACCGCGCTCGTGCCGCCCCCGCCGAAGCGCCTCACCACGAACGTGCGCGCGTTCCGGGTGATGGTGCGCAACGAGCTGTTCCGCCGGGTGCAGCTGGCCGCGCGCGCCGACTGGGAGGCGCTCGGGGCGCTCGACGCCGCTGCGGGCTTCGACGCGGACGCGTGGGCCGACGCGATGGACGCCTACTGGGCGCAGCACGACACGCTCGGCACGGGACCCGACGCGCGCGGGCCCGGGCTGCTCCTCATCACCGAGACGCCGACCGAGTGGCGCGTCCGGCAGATCTTCGACGACCCGGCCGGTGACCACGACTTCGGCATCAGCGCGACCGTGGACCTCGCCGAGTCGGACGAGGCGGGCGCGGCGGTCGTGCGCGTGACCGCCGTCGGGATGGTGCACGCCGTCGTGTGAGCGCCCGGGTCCCCGCGAGGCGCGGGGGGCTGTCCGCGGGTCAGGTGCGGCGGGCGAGGTGGAGGACCACGTCGCCGATCGCCTCCACCTGCTCAGGGAGCACCGCGGCGATCCGCGCCAGCACCTCCGTGCGCTCCCGCGGCGCGAGGGTGAGGTACGCGGAGAGGGTCGAGAGGTGCCCCACCCAGTCCGCGACGGAGAGCGTGCTGCGGCGGTGGACGACGTGCTGCTCGACGTCGGTGAACGCGGGCGCCGCCTCGAGCTCCGTACCGGGCCACTGCATCGGCGCGTCGTCCGAGGTGCGGTAGGCCGCGGGCACGTCGTCGCTGCCGAGGACGGCCGCCCGCGCCTCCTGCACCGCTCGCTCGACCTGCGGGTCGGCGAGCCACATCGGACCGCCGAACGAGGCGAACACGCCGCCCGGTGGCAGGAGCGCGGCGACGCGGTCCCACCGCCGACCCGGATCGGTCCAGTGCAGCGACGCGGCCGCGAAGACGAGGTCGTAGCGGGCGGCGGGCGCCACGTCCTCGAACCTCGCCTGCAGCGCCCGCGCAGCCGGCACCCGGCTGCGCAGCACGCCGAGCATCGCCGCGTCGGGCTCGACCGCCGTCACGGCGACACCCCGGGCGACGAAGGCCCTGGTGGCCTTGCCGGTCCCCGCGCCGATCTCGAGCGCCGTGCGGATCGGGCGTCCCGACCAGCGGAGCACCCGCTCGACGACCTCGTCCGGGTACTCGGGGCGGAAGCGCTCGTACGCGGCAGCGGCCGCACCGAAGCTGAGGGCGCGATCGACCATGCGGCCATCCCACACCGTTCGCGGATCCGGAAGAACGGCGCGACACGCCGCGGAGGCACACCTGCGCGCGGGGTGTCGCCCAGGATCTCCGGATCCGCGAACAGGGATTCGAGGACTCGCAGGACGGGGTGCCTACGCTCTGCGATGTGGCGCAGACGGACGAGCACGACGAGCCGCACGGCGGCATCACCGCTGGGCGATTGAACTGGCTGCGTGCCGGGGTGCTCGGCGCGAACGACGGCATCGTGTCGGTGTCGGCGATCATGGTCGGCGTCGCGGCGGCGACCCCCGCGTTCACGCCGATCCTCGCGGGCGGCCTGTCCGCCCTGATCGGCGGCGCGATCTCCATGGCGCTCGGCGAGTACGTGTCCGTGTCGAGCCAGCGGGACAGCCAGCACGCGCTCATCGCGCAGGAGCGCAGGGAGCTCGCGACGACGCCGGAGGAGGAGCTCGCCGAGCTCGAGGGCATCTACCGGGCGAAGGGGCTGTCGGCCGAGACGGCGAGGACCGTCGCCAAGGAGCTCACCGAGAACGACGCGCTCGCCGCCCACCTGGACGCCGAGCTCGGCATCGACCCGGACGACATCGCGAACCCGTGGACGGCCGCGTTCTCCTCGGCGATCGCGTTCCTGTCGGGCGGCATCCTGCCGCTGCTGGCCCTGCTGCTCGCCCCGCAGCCGGCGCGGATCGCGGTGATCGTCGTGGTGGTGCTGGTCGCGCTCGCGATCACCGGGGTGCTCGGCGCCCGGCTCGGCGGCAGCCCGGCGCTGCGCCCCGCGATCCGGGTCCTGATCGGCGGGGCCCTCGCCCTCATCGCGACGATCCTCGCCGGCGTGCTGCTCGGGTCGACCGGCGCCTGAGCGCCGGTCACCCGATCGGGCCGCCCCGCTCCACCGGGAACCGGACGCGGGCGACCGCGCCCCCGTCGACGGCGTTCTCGAGGGTGGCGCGGCCGCCGGCCCGCTCGGCGAGTCTGCGCACCAGCGCGAGCCCCAGGCCCGAGCCGGTGCCACCCGCGCTGCGGGCGCCCTCCGACCGCGCGAAGCGATCGAAGGCGAACGGCAGGAACGCGGGATCCACCCCGGGGCCGTCGTCCCGCACGGCGACCTCGAGGTCGCGCCCGTCCGTGCGCAGCCGCACCACGACGGCGGAGGCGGGCCCCGCGGCGAGCGCGTTCTGCACCAGGTTCGTGAGCACCCGGCCGAACCCCGTCGGGTCGATGCGCACCACGCCGCGCTCGTCCAGTCCCTCGTCGAGCTCGAGGTCCAGGAGGATCGTCGGCGGCCCGAGGAGCCGCGCGCGGTCCACGACCTCCATCGCCTCCGTGACCAGCTCGGCGACCGTCGCGCGACCGACCGCCTCGCCCTCGGTCTCGGTCCGCGACAGCACGAGCAGCGAGTCGGCGAGGCGGGTGAGCCGCGCCACGGAGGCACCGATGCCGGCGAGCTGCTCGGCATCCGCGCGACGCCCGGCCCGCTCCACCTGCGCGGCGAGCACCGCGAGCGGGGTGCGGAGCTCGTGCGCCGCGTCCGCCGCGAGCCGGCGCTCGTGCGCGACGCTGTCCCGCAACGAGTCGACCAGCCCGTTCATGGTGGCGGCGAGCTCGGTGAGCTCGCGCGCGCCCTCCACGGGAAGCCGGCCGCTGCCCCTCCGCAGCCGCTCCGCGGCGACGCGCAGCCGCTCGACGGGGCGGAGCGCGGCGCTCGCGACGAGCCACGCGGCGACGCCGACCGCCGCGGCCGAGAGCGGCGTGCCGACGAGCATCGTGGCGGAGATCCCCGCGAGGACCGCGTCGCTCGGGGTGAGGTCCCTCGCGGAGGCCAGCCGCCAGGTCCCGCTCGGGGTCCGCACGGTGCGGGAGACGACCGCGAACCGTCCCGCGGCGGTCGTGACGACGCCGTCGCCCGTCATGCCGGAGGACGCCTGCAGCACCGCCTCCGGCATGGTGGTCCGCCGGACCCGGCCGTCCGGCGCCGTCACCGAGACGAGGAGGCCGGTCGCCGGGAGGTCCGGTCCCTCGTCGGGCTGCATGCGCAGATCGGTGGCGTAGGAGAGCAGGTCGCTGCGCGCGAGCGCGGTCGCGGAGGCGTTCGCCGCGGCCCGCACCTCCATCGTCACGACGAGGGTGAGCAGGGCGAGGACCACCGCCGCGATGAGGGCGCTCGTCACCGCGAGGCGGAGGCGGATCGAGCGCGGCCGCCTCACCCGGCGTCCACCCGGTACCCGACCCCGCGCACGGTCTCGATGGCGAGCACGGCGCCGGAGGCGGTCAGCTTCTTCCGCACGTAGCTGACGTACTGGTCGACGATCGCTCCGTCGAACGACTCCGCGTCCCCCCACACCTCGGCGAGCAGGGTCCTCCGGTCCACCGCCTGGCCGGAGCGCAGCGCGAGGGTGCGGAGCAGCGCGAACTCCTTGACGCTGAGCGGCACCGTCCTGCCCGCGACCGTGGCGCGCACGCTGAGCGGGTCGAGGAGCACGTCGCCGACCTCGATCCGACCGCCGGCCGAGACGGTGCGGCGCAGCACGGCTCGGATCCTCGCCGAGAGCTCGGACAGCGCGAAGGGCTTCACCAGGTAGTCGTCCGCCCCGGAGTCGAGACCGTGGACGCGGTCCTCGACGCCGTCGCGCGCCGTGACGAGCAGGACCGCGACGGGCAGGCTCTCCCGGCGGACGTGGCGGCAGAGCTCGACGCCGCTCATGCCCGGCAGCGCGACGTCGACGACCCCGACGTCGAACGGCCGGGTCCGCAGCGCGAGCAGGCCCTCGAGCCCGTCGGCGGCCGTCTCCACCCGGTGCCCCTCGTCCGTCAGGGAGTCGGCGAGCAGCACCCGCATCTGCGGGTCGTCCTCCACCACCAGCACGTCGGGCACGGGAGCGAGGATGGCAGATGCCGCCGAGGAGGGGGCGAGCGGCTGCTCGGCTCCTTCGAGATCCCGCAGGATCGGCGCCGCGGTCATAGCCGGCGCACAGGTGATCCATCGGCTCGCGTCCGGGCGCGCATCGCATGATCACGACATGACCTCCGCCGACCGCGCCCCGCGCACCGTGCACGTCGAGCACGTCATGGGCACCGCGGTGTCCTTCGACCTGCGGGGCGGAGGCGATCACCGCGGTGCGATCACGGCCGCGACCGCCTGGCTGCACGAGGTGGACGCCCGGTTCAGCCCGTACCGCGAGGACAGCGAGGTGCGTCGCTTCGCCCGGGGCGAGCTGCGGGACGACGAGCGGTCCGCGGATCTCACGGAGGTCCTCGCCGCCTGCGACGCCGTCCGTGCGGCGAGCGGCGGCGCGTTCGACGCCGACCGGCCGACCGGGTTCGATCCCTCCGCCTACGTGAAGGGGTGGTCCGTGCAGCGGGCCGCCGCCCTCCTCCGCGCCCGCGGCTGCGACCACTGGTCCGTCAACGCGGGCGGCGACGTGCTCGTCACGGCCCCGGCGGGAAGCGCGCCGTGGCGGATCGGCGTGCGCCACCCGTTCGACCCGGAGGCGCTCGCGACCGTCGTGGAGGCCGGCGACCTCGCGGTCGCCACGTCCGGCCGGTACGAGCGCGGCGACCACATCGCCGACCCGCGCTCCGGTGCCGCCGCGGCGGCCGCGCTCTCGACGACCGTCTGCGGACCGGACCTCGGGCTCGCCGACGCGCTGGCGACCGCCGCCTTCGTGCTCGGCGCGGACGGGCCGGCCAGGGTCGCGACCGTGGCCGGCTACGAGTGCTGGAGCGTGCTGCCGGACGGCCGCGTGCTCGCCACGGAGGCGTTCCCCCGCATGGTGCACGGGGTCCCGCTCCGGGTCGCCCCCGCGCAGGACGCCCTGGGCAGCGCCGCGTGACGGCGACGCTGACGCGGCCGGCGCGCATGGGCGCGATGCCGCCGAGACGCAGGCCGCCGAGGGCCCGGCCGTTCGTCGTCGACCTGCTCGCGGCGCTCGCGGGGCTGGGGCTCGGGATCACGATCGCGCTCGGCATCCAGGCGCAGACCCCCGCGAGCGTGAGCACGCTGCCCGGGCTGCTCACCGCGGCCGGGCGGATCGCGGGCCTGCTGTCGGCGTACGCGATGATGATCACCGTCGCCCTGTCGGCCCGCATCGGCCCGCTCGAGCGCGTCATCGGCCAGGACCGGCTGATCCGCTGGCACCGCACCCTCGGCCCGTGGGGGCTCTGGCTGCTGCTCGCCCACGTGGTGCTGATCGTGCTGGGATACGCGGGCCTCGCGCAGACCGGCGTGCTCGCCCAGGTCTGGTCGCTCGTGCTCACCTACCCCGGCCTGCTCGGCGCCTCGGTCGCGATGCTGCTGCTGTTCATGGCCGGCCTCACCTCCTACCGCCGTGCGCGCCGCCGGATGCGCTACGAGACCTGGTGGGCCGTCCACCTGTACACCTACCTCGCGCTGCTGTTCGCGTTCCAGCACCAGGTGCAGGTCGGGGCCTCCTTCATCGGCCACCCGCTCGCGACGCTGTGGTGGACGGCGCTGTGGGTGCTCCTCCTGGCCGCGGTGGTCGGCTGGCGCATCCTGCTGCCGATCGGCCGCTCGCTGCGGCACCGGGTCCGGGTCGTCGAGGTGGTGCCGGAGTCGGACGGCGTGGTCTCGGTGGTGCTCGAGGGCCGGCGGCTCGACCGCCTGCCCGTCGCGGGCGGCCAGTTCTTCCAGTGGCGCTTCCTCACGAAGGGCGAGTGGTGGCAGGCGCACCCCTTCTCGCTCTCGCACGTGCCCCACGAGCACCGGATGCGGATCACGGTCAAGGACCTCGGCGATCACAGCGGCGACCTCGCGGCCATGCCGATGGGCACCCCGGTCTTCATCGAGGGCCCGTACGGGCGGTTCACGGCCGATGCGACGAGCGGCGACCGGGTCCTGCTCGTCGGCGCGGGGGTCGGCGTCACGCCGCTCAGGAGCCTGCTGCAGGACCTCGACGAGCACGCCGACGTCGCCGTACTGCTCCGCGGGTCCACCGAGTCGGACATCCCGCTGCGGGACGAGATCGCGGACGAGGTCGAGCGCCGCGACGGCGCGCTCTGGACCGCGCTCGGGCCGAGGAACCGCATCAGCATCACCGCGCAGACGCTCACCAGGGCCCTGCCCGACATCGCCGAGCGCGACGTCTTCGTGTGCGGGCCCGACGCCTTCACCGAGTCGGTCGCCGCCGCGTGCCGCGAGGCGGGCACGCCGGCGCAGCGCATCCACTTCGAGTCGTTCGCCTTCTGATCGGGAGATCCCCATGCGCCGTGCCCCCATCGTCATCACCGCGACCGTCCTCGGCACCGCGGGCGTGCTGCTCTTCAAGCCGTTCGACACCGCCTCCGTGGCGAGCACGAGCGCCCTCGGCTCCTCCGGCGCGGCGAGCTCCGGCTCCACCGGCGCCTCGTCCGGCTCAACCGGCGGGTCCTCGTCCGCCTCCTCCACCCCGAGCGCGACGAGCACCCCGTCCAGCGGCTCCTCGGCGAGCGGCTCGTCGGCGAGCTCCGGCAGCTACACGGGAGCCGCGGAGACGACGCGGTTCGGGACCACCCAGGTGAAGGTCACGCTCGCCGGCGGGAAGATCACCGAGGTCCAGACCGTGCAGCTGAACCAGAACGACCCGCGGTCGTACGCGATCAGCACCACGGCTGCTCCCATGCTGCGGACCGAGGTGCTGTCCAAGCAGTCGGCCTCCGTCGACACGATCAGCGGCGCCACCTACACCTCGCTCGCCTATGAGGCGTCGCTGCAGTCCGCGCTCGACAAGGCGGGCTACCGGGCGCCGGACGGGTCGAAGGCGAGCACGAACGTGTCGAACATCCAGGAGGGCGGCTTCTGACCGCGCCGACCCGCTGACCGCGGGCCGGCCGGACCTTCGGCCCTTGGCGTGCCTCAAGCCGCACGACAGGGTGCGGTGGACGGGAAGGAGCCGCCATGTCGTCGTCGCAGCAGGTGCTCGAGCACGTCCGCATCAGCGAGTCCGACGGGATCCGCACGGTGCGGGGCGTCGTGCCGGACACGGCGACGTGGTCGAGGATGCGGGACCGGCTCGTCGCCGGCATGCCGTCCGCCGCGATCGCCGACCTGACTGAGCTGGTGGGCGCCCGGCCGCGCCGCCGCGCGGAGGCCGCGGAGGCCGTCGCGCGCGCGGTGCAGGACGCGCTGCACCTGGCCGGCAGCGATGCGACCGTGCTCGTGAGCTGCGACGGATCGGTGGTCACGCTCGTGGGGCGCGCAGCGGACGCGCGCGACCGCGCGGTGGCCGGCCGCGCCGCGTGGTCGACCCCCGGCGTGCGGCTCGTCCAGAACTGGATCCGCACGGACCGCTGAGCGGCGCCGGTCTTTCGCCTCTGCCCGCCGTCCGCGGCGCCGACGACGCTCGAGCGGCACGCGACGGAAGGATGCGAGATGGGGCGGTTCACCGGCAGATCGGCGCTCGTGACCGGGGGCGGGTCCGGGATCGGGGAGGCGACGGCCCTGCTGCTCGCGGAGCACGGCGCGTCCGTGCTCGTCGTCGACTTCCACGAGGACGCGGCGCAGCGGGTCGCGGACCGCATCACGCACGGCGGCGGCACGGCCTCCGTCTTCGTGGGCGACATGGCCGATGAGCAGGCGGTGGAGGCGTCGGTGCAGGCCGCCGTCGACCGCTTCGGCGCCCTCCACCTCGCCTTCAACAACGCGGGGATCGGCGGGCCGCTCGGTCCGCTCGCGGACGTCGACCTCGACGGCTACCGGCGGCTCATCGACGTCAACCTGAACGCGGTCTTCTACGGCCTCCACGCCGAGATCCCGCGCATCCTCGCGTCCGGCGGCGGGGCGATCGTGAACATGTCCTCGATCTTCGGGCTCGTCGGCGACCCGGGCGCCGCGCCCTACGTCACCGCCAAGCACGGGGTGAGCGGCATGACGAAGGCCGCCGCCATCGCCTACGCGGCGAAGGGGGTGCGCATCAACTCGATCCACCCGGGCTACATCGACACCCCGCTGCTCGGCGTGCTCCCGGAGGAGACGCGGACGGCGCTCGTGAACCAGCACCCGGTCGGCCGGCTCGGCACGGCGGCGGAGGTCGCCGAGGTCGTCGCGTTCCTGCTCTCCGACGCGGCGTCGTTCGTGGTCGGCGCCCAGTGGACGGTCGACGGCGGCTACACCGCGCGCTGACGGGACGCCGCTGGGAACTCAGACGGGGTCGTCGGCGGCGAAGCGCCGCGAGGCCTCCGCGGCACGGTCGAGGTAGCGCCGGACCGCGTCGCGGTCCTCGTCGGGCAGGTCCTTCGCGACCGCATCGAGGGCGTCGAGCAGCCCCCGCAGGCCGCCCAGCACCTCGTCCCTCGCCGACGCGGTCGGCACGAGCCGGACCCGCCGTCGGTCCTCGGGGTCGCGCTCCCGCAGCACGTGGCCGGCCTGCTCCAGGCGGTCGACGAGCTCCGTGGCCGCCGGCGCGCTGAGCCCCAGCCGGCCGGCGAGGTCGGTCGGCCCGATCCTGCCGGGCGCGCCCGCGATGTGGTCCATCGCCGCGAGATCGGAGGGGTGCATGCGCATCCGCCGGCCGAGCGCGAGCTGCGCCTCCGCGAGCGCGCTCTGCAGCGTGCGGAGCGCGACCGTCTCCGGTTCGACCGCCATGCGCGGCCGCTCCGCGGGTCCGGACGCCATGGGGGCAGCCTAGACGCGTGCGCTTCGTCCGCCATATACTTCGGCGAACGAAGCACAGGAGGCGGCATGGGGACGACGGGAACCCGGAACCGGTGGTTCGGGCTGGTGGCGATCAGCCTCGGGGTGGCGCTGATCGTCGTGGACTCGACGATCGTCAACGTGGCGGTGCCGTACATCGTCCGCGACCTCGGCCTGTCCTCGACCGAGGTCCAGTGGGTGCAGGAGTCCTACACGCTCGTGTTCGCCGCCACGCTGCTCGTCTTCGGCGTCGTCGCCGACCGCATCGGCCGCAGGCGCCTGCTCGTGATCGGCGCCGTCCTGTTCGCCGTCGCCTCCGTGGTCGCCGCGCTCGCCGCCAGCGGGCCGCTGCTCATCGGCAGCCGCGTGCTCCAGGGGTTCGGCGGGGCGATGATCCTGCCGACCAGCCTCTCCCTGATCAACGCCACGTTCACCGGCCGGGAGCGCGGGATCGCGTTCGCGGTGTGGGGCTCGACCATCGGCGGCATGGCGGCCGTCGGGCCGCTGCTCGGCGGCTGGCTGACCACGGCCTTCTCCTGGCGCTGGGCGTTCGGCATCAACCTGCCGATCTGCGCCGCGATCGTCGCGGGCACGCTGCTGTTCGTCCCCGAGTCGCGGGCGAAGGCGGCGGCCAGGATCGACTGGCTCGGTGCGGTGGCCGTCGCGGTCGGGTTCGGTCTGCTCGCCTTCGGGCTGATCGAAGGCCGGCAGTACGGCTGGTGGACCACGGAGACCCGGTTGTCGATCGGCTCCTGGCGCTGGCCGTTCGACCTCTCCCCCATCCCCGTCGCGTTCGCGCTCTCGGTCGTCGTGCTCGTCGCGTTCGTCGTGCGGGGGCTGCGCCGGGGCCGACAGGGACGGCCCAACCTCGTCGACTTCGGCCTGCTGCGCATCACGAGCTTCCGGAACGGCAACGCCGTCGCGGTGCTCGTGAGCCTCGGCGAGTTCGGCGTCATCCTCTCGTTGCCGATCTGGCTGCAGAACGTGCAGGGCCTCACCGCGCTGCAGACCGGTCTCGTGCTCCTCGCCCTCGCGGTCGGCTCGTTCGCGGCGAGCGGCTTCGCGGCGTCGACGAGCGGCCGCATCGCGCCGGTGACGGTGGTGCGGATCGGGCTGGTGGCCGAGATCGTCGGCGTCGCGCTGGTCGGCCTCGCCGTGCGGCCGGACGACGGCTGGGGCTGGCTCCTCCCGGCGCTCTTCCTGTACGGCGCGGGCGTGGGGCTCGCCACGGCGCAGCTCACCTCCGTCGTGCTCGTCGACGTGCCGGTGCGCTCCTCCGGCGCCGGGTCGGGCATCGCGAGCACCGCCAGGCAGGTCGGCTCCGCGCTCGGCGTCGCGGTGCTCGGCACCGTGCTCTACAGCGGGACCCAGGCGGTGCTGCAGGGCACGCTCGACGACCGCGGCATCGCGCGCGCCACGAGCGAACCGCTCGTCCACGCGGTCGTGAACAGCTCGGGCGGCGCCATCGCCGGCCTGGCCGCGCAGGGGCCGACCAGCGCGGTCGCCGCGGCGGCCAGGAGCGCGTTCTCGGAGGGCACCGCGTTCGCCGCGTGGACGGCGGCCGGCTTCCTCACGATCGGGCTGCTCGCCTCCCTGTCGCTCGGGCGGCGGCGTCCGGGCGTCCCCGAGCAGGAGGAGCCGATGCCGGAGTCGGCGGACCGCGTCAGCGGATGACCTCGGCGAGCTCGGGCGCGGCGCTCGGCGCGAGCGCCGCCAGCCGCCTTGCCGCTCCTGCCGCGCTCGGGCGATCCTCCGGCCGCTGCGCCGTCATCGTCCGCAGCACGTGCGCGACGGGTGCGGGCAGCCCGTCCGGGAGCGTCACGTCCCGATCGAGCCGGGCGAACGCCGCCTCCTCGGCGGACCCGGAGAACTCGGGCCGCCCCGTCATCGTCTCGACGAGGACCAGGCCGAGCGCGTACACGTCCGAGCGGTCCGTCGCCGCGGACCCCCGCACCTGCTCGGGCGACAGGTAGGCGGCGGTCCCGAGCAGCGGCCCGTCCGCCGCGTCGTGCGCGCTCGTGGCGGCGCCGAAGTCGCCGAGGCGCGCCCCCAGGTCCTGCCCGGGGTCGGTGCCGCCGAGCAGGACGTTCGCGGGCTTCACGTCGCGGTGCAGCCAGCCTGCCGCGTGCAGCTGCGCGAGTCCGTCCGCGAGCCCCGCTCCGAGCCGCACGGTCTGCTGCCACGCGAGCGGCTGCCGCCGGATCAGGTCCCGGAGGTCGCCGCCGGCCATGCGCTCCATGATCATCGCGAGCCCGTCGCGACCGTCCGGCATGCGGACGTGGCGGCCGTCGAGCACGGGCATGAGGTGGGGATGCTGGAGGGCGGCCGCGATGCGGGCCTCCGACTCCACGGGGCGCCCGAAGCGGTCGACTCCCCGCTCGGCCGGGAGCAGCTTCACCACCACGTCGCGCAGCAGGACCCGGTCGAACGCGGTGTGGAGCACCGCCATCGCGCCGGTCCGGAGCACGCCGTCGATGCGGTAGCGGTCGTCGATCGTCGTCCCCATCGGCAGGGCAACGGGCGCGACGTCCGGCGCCCGCGGCGGGACGCGCACCGCGGAGCGCCTCGGCCGCGCACCGGTCACGGCGCGGCGGGCGACGGCGACGGGGCTCATCGCACGGCCTCGAGCACCGGCGGGGTCTGCATGCGGTCAGGCTCGGGTGCCGAGGGGGCCAGCAGCAGAGCCGTTGGTCCCGAGCGCGCTCCACGGCGCGTCGTCCACGCGGTCGACGGTGTCCGGTGGCGGCACGACCAGGACGGGGCACGCGGCGCGGGCGGCGACCTGCAGCGTCACGGAGCCCAGCGCCCCCGCGACCCAGGTGCTCCTCGCGGTCGAGCCCACGACGAGCAGATCCGCGTGATCGGCCGCGCCGAGCAGCACGCCGGGGACGGGCCCGTCGCGGACGGCGGCGCGCAGCCGGTCCGGGACGTCGTGCTCGAGCATCAGCAGGCGTGCCGCGAGATCGGCGACCGCCGCGGTCCGGTCGGGCAGTGCGGCGACGACCTCCGGGACCGAGGGGACGAGGCCGGCCGTCCAGGAGGGCCCGGCCGGTCGGTCGAACGCGCGCACCGCGACGAGCTCCGCACCGGCCCAGGCCGCGATCATCGCCCCGAGCCGCAACGCGGTGTCGGCCGAGCCGGCTGCGCTGCCCACGACGACCCGCCGCCGGGTCCGGGGCCGGCCGCCGTGCACCACGAGGACCGGGCAGCGTGCACGCACCACGCACGCGGCGGTGACGCGCCCGAGCGCCCGGCCGGGCCGCGCGCCCACGACGAGCATCGCGGCCTGCGCGCTCTCCGCGAGGAGCACCGCGGCGCGCGAGCCGCGCCGCTGCCTCGTCTCGACCGGGACCAGCGGGCTCCCGGCGAAGGCCCGCGCGAGCGCCACCTCGAGCCGCCGTGCCGCGGGCGTCCGGCCCCGGCGCCGCGACCCGGACCGCGGGTCGACCGCGACCACGACGAGCCGGCCGCCGAACGAGGCCGCGATCCACTCGGCGGCTCGCAGCGCATCGACCGGGTCCGTCGCGTCGTCGATGCCGACGATCACGTCGTGCCGCGCCGGCACGGGTCCGCGCTCCTCCACGGTCCGACGATGACCCGAGGCGACCGGCCGGGCGAAGTGGCGAAGGTCCCGCCGTCACCGCGCCTGCGCGGCGGGCACCACCGCGACGGGGCACGGGGCCTGCTCGAGCACGCCCCGCAGCACCGAGCCGAACGCGGGTCCCGAGCCCGTGCCGAGCACGAGCAGGGCCGCTCGGGCTCCCTCCGCGACGAGCTCGGGGACGATCCCGACGTGGTCGAGCCTGGCGTGCACGACCAGGTCCGGATGCGCCGCTCGGGCGCGGGCGACGGCGCGGCCGAGCAGTCGTGCGTCGACGTCGTCGAGGACCGCCGCGTCGAGGATCGCGCCGCTCGGGGCCGCGGCGAGCCACGGCAGCAGGTTGCCGCGGACGAGCAGCAGCTCGCTCCCCGACCCGGCGGCCTCCGCTGCTGCCCAGTCGACGACGGCGTCGCCGCCGTTCGTCCCGACCGCGGCCACCACCGGTCCGACGTGCGGCTGCCAGGTCGCGGGCACCAGCACGGTCGGGCGGACCGCCGCCTCGGCGAGCCGGGTGGACCGCGACGCGATCGGCAGGCGTCCCATGGCCCCTCCACGGTTGCAGCCGAGCACCAGCAGGTCGCCGCGCGCGGCCGCCGCGTGGACGGCCTCGAGGACGGGACCCTCCAGCACGGCCACCGACAGCGGGGTGCCCGGAGTCCGGGCGGCGAGGTACTCGCGCATGCCCCAGGCGACCCCTTCGGCGCTCTGGTGCGCCGGCCGTCCCGGCGGCGCGGCGTGCACCCCGCCCTCCACGACCACGATCTCGACGCTGATGGGGCGCCCGCGGCTCCGCTGGGCGAGCCATCCGGCGGCGGCGACCGCACCGTGCGTGTCGTCCGCGGCGAGCACCGCCCGTTCGATCCGTTCGTCCCGCGTCGCGCGGTTCATCGGGACGCTGGCTCCCGGTGCTCCGTGACACCGGGGATGTGCCGCACGTCGAGGCGCTTGCGGAACACCCAGTACGACCAGGCCTGGTAGGCGAGGACGAGCGGGAGGCCGAAGGCGGTCACGACCGTCATCACCGTGAGCGTGTAGCTGCCGCTCGACGCGTTCGCGACCGTGAGGTCGAACGCCGGGTCGAGGGTCGACGGCAGCACGACCGGGTAGACCGCCGCGAAGATCGAACCGGCGCCCGCAGCGAGGAAGACCGTCATGCCCGCGAACGCCCGTCCCTCCCTGCCGCCCCGCGCGCTCAGCCAGGCGAGGACGACGGCGACGACCGCGACGCCGACGAGCGCCCAGCTCACGGCGCCGCCCGTGCGCACCTGGACGGCGAGCACCCAGGCCACGATCGGCAGCAGCGCGATCGGCGCGCCCACCACGACCCACCTGGCGGCCTTGGCGCGCACCGCGCCGTCCGTCTTGAGCGCGAGGAACGCCGCCGCGTGGACCAGGCAGAACCCGACCACCGCGAGGCCGCCGAGCACCGCCCAGCCGTTCAACCACACGAACGGGCCGCCAACCCGGTCGCCGTTCGCGTCGATCGGCAGCCCGGTCGTGGTGAGCGCGAGCGCCGCGCCGATGCCGAACGCCACGACCGCCGAGCCGATGCCGATCGCGAGGTCCCACGCGCGGCGCCAGGCGTCGTGCTGCACCTTGCCGCGGTACTCGATCGCGACCGCCCTCGCGATGAGGCCGAGCAGCACGAGCACCAGCGGCACGTAGAGCGTCGAGAAGAGGGACGCGTACCAGAACGGGAACGCCGCGAACGTGCCGGCGCCCGCGACGAGCAGCCAGACCTCGTTGCCGTCCCAGACCGGTCCGATGGTGTTGAGCATGACGCGCCGCTCGCCGTCGCTCCTGGCGGTGACGAGCATGTGCATGCCGACGCCGAGGTCGAACCCCTCGAGCAGCAGGTAGCCGAGCCAGAGCACGGCGATGGCGATGAACCAGATGGTGGGAAGCACGGTGGGTGTCCTCGTCGGTGGTGGCGGTCAGTAGGCGAACGCGAGCACGTCGTCCTGCTCGGCGGGAGCGGGCGCGGCCAGCTCGGGCATCGCGCTCGCCACCCCGCCGCGGACGAAGCGGACGAGGAGGAACACCTCGACGACGAGCAGCACGGCGTAGATCCCGGTGAGCGCGATGACGGAGAAGAGCACCTCCCCCGCCGACACCCCTGGCGACACCGCGGCGGCGGTGAACATCCACACCCCGTCGATGCCGCCGGGGGTGGGGTTCGGCGCCACCACGAACGGCTGGCGTCCCATCTCCGTGAAGACCCACCCTGCGGCGTTGGCGCCGAACGGGGCGAGGATGCCGAACACCGCGAGCCGCGACAGCCACCTGGAGGCGGGGACGGTGCCCCGGCGCGTCAGCCACAGGGCGACCAGCGCGGCGAAGGCCGCGATGGCGCCGAAGCCGATCATGATGCGGAACCCCCAGTAGGTGACCCGGACATCGGGCACGTAGTCGATGGCCTGGCCCGACCGCGCGCCGTACTTCGTGCCGGTGGGCAGCGTCGTCCCGTAGCGCTGCTGGTAGACGGGTACCAGCTGCTGCACGCCGGGCACGGTCGTCGTCGTGTTCCCGGTCGCGAGGAACGAGAGGAGACCCGGCACGACGATCACCGGTCGGATGGTCGAGCAGTCGCGCGACGCGACGTCGCCGATGGACAGCACCGAGAAGTCGGTGCCGCTCTCGCACAGCGCCTCCGCGGCCGCCATCTTCATCGGCTGCTGCTGGAACATGAGCTTGCCCTGCGCGTCCCCGGTGACGGCCACGCCGGCGAACCCGACCATCGCGACGACGGCGCCGATGCGGAGGGCGGACAACCAGACCCGATGGTCGGCGGCGTCGCGAGACGGATCGTCCGGGTCGGTGCCGACGCGGAGCCTGCCGTCCGACCGGAGCACGTCGATCCCCTCGTGCCGGCGGCGCCACAGCTGGTACCAGGCGATGCCGAGCAGGAACCCGCCCGCGACCGCGAGCGCGCCGGTGAGGGTGTGGGCGTACGCGGCGAGCGCGGTGCTGTTCGTCAGCACCGCCCAGATGTCCACGAGGCGCGGCCGGCCGTCCACCATGGCGATGCCGACCGGGTGCTGCATCCAGGAGTTGGCGACGATGATGAAGAACGCCGACACGATGGATCCCGCCACCGCGATCCACAGGGTCGCGAGGTGGATGCGCTTCGGCAGCCGGTCCCAGCCGAAGATCCAGAGGCCGAGGAAGGTCGACTCGAAGAAGAACGCGAGCAGCCCCTCCATCGCGAGCGGGGCGCCGAAGACGTCGCCCACGAAGCGGCTGTACTCGCTCCAGGCCATCCCGAACTGGAACTCCTGGACGATGCCGGTGGCGACGCCCATGATGAAGTTGATCAGGTAGAGCTTGCCCCAGAACCGGGTGAGTCGCAGCCACCGCTCGTCACCGGTGCGCAGCCACCGCCACTGCATGAAGGCCACCACCGGACCGAGGCCGAGGGTGAGCGGCACCATCAGGAAGTGGTAGACGGTCGTGATGCCGAACTGCCACCTGGCGAGCGCGAGCGGGTCCACTGGCGGGTCTCCTCCGATTCGGACCGGGCCCGTGCCCCGTCCGGCTCCACGCTTCCTGAACGCGCCCTGCACCGCTTAGGGACCAAGGTCCCGCCGGGCTCCTCGTGCCACGGGGACCTTCGGCCGGTGCGCGCGGATCGCCCGCCGCGCGACCCTTCCGCCATGTCGTCCACGCTGCGCTCCGCACCGGTACCCGCCACCGATCAGGAGATCCAGGAGGCGGTCGCCGCCGAGCTGGCGTGGACCCCCGGGGTCGACGCCGCGGCCGTCGGCGTCGCGGTGCACGACGGGGTCGTCACGCTCACCGGCGAGCCCGGCTCCCGAGCGGAGGCCGTCACGATCACGAGGGCGGTGCAGCGGGTGCGCGGGGTGGCGGCCGTGGCCGACGAGCTGCGCGTGCGACAGGGCAAGTGGGCGAGGGCGACCGACGCGGAGGTGGCGGCCACCGTCGCGGCCGCCCTGCAGCGGACCTCCGCCGTCGCCGCGGGCGCCGTGCAGGCGACCGTGCACGACGGGATCGTGACCCTGACCGGGGAGGTCGACTGGAACGAGCAGCGGGAGGCGGTCACCCGCCTCGTCGAGCACCTCGCCGGGGTACGCGCGGTGCACACCAGCATCGGCCTGACCCCCAGGGGTCCCGACGCCGGCACCGAGGACCGCATCCGCTACGCGCTGGAGCGCAACGCGATGCTCGACGCCTCCCACGTCACGGTGCTCGTCGACGGCACGGAGGCGGTCCTCACCGGCTCCGTCCGCTCGGCGGCGGAGCGGCGCGCGGCCGTGTTCACGGCCTGGTCGTCGCCGCATGTGACGGTCGTGCACGACCGGCTGCGCGTCGTGCCGTGAGCGGCGTCGGGCGGGGACCTTCGGCCCTGCCCGCCTGGCCGCTCGCGCCGCACGCTGACCGCATGACCACGACCACTCCGGCGACACCGATCGCCGACCACCAGATCCAGCGCGCGGTGCTCGAGGAGCTCGAGTGGACCCCGGCCCTCGACGTCGCGGACGTCGGCGTCGCGGTCGACCACGGCGCCGTCACGCTCTCGGGCGTCGTCGACTCCTACCGGCAGCGGCTCGCCGCTGAGCGCGCGGCCCTGCGGGTGCGCGGGGTGAGCGCGGTCGCCGACGACATCCGCGTCCGGCCGGACGAGGCGGACGTCCTGCACGACGACGAGCTCGCCGCGATGGTCGCCAGGGCGTTCCGCGACGACGCGGAGGTGCCTGCGGAGGACATCCACATCGTGGTCCGGGACGGGGTGGTCGTGCTCACGGGGACGGTGGAGACGAACGCCCAGCGGGTCGTCGCGAGGAAGGTCGTCGAGCGGCTCCGCGGCGTCCGCGGGCTCGACAGCCGCATCGAGCTGGTGCGCCGCCCGTCTGCCGCCGACACGCAGGAGCGCATCCGGGCCGCGATCCGCCGCAACGCGGTCGTCGACGCGAACCACGTCACGGTCCGGGTCGAGGGCACCACCGCGATCCTGGAGGGACGGGTGCGGTCCTTCGCCGAGCGCCGGCAGGCCGAGTCGGCCGCGTGGGCATCCCCGCACGTGACGGTGGTCGACAACCGGATCGTCGTCGCCGCATGAGCCGCCGGGCGGCGCCCGCTTCGTGGCGATGGGGGCGCCGCCCGGCCCGTGCCGCTCAGCGGTGCGCCTGCTCCACGCGCTGGCTCTCGAGGTGCAGCACGGCCGCCTGGGTCCTGCTCTGCAGGCCGAGCTTCGCGAGCAGGCTCGAGACGTAGTTCTTCACGGTCTTCTCGGTCAGCGACAGCCGGTTGCCGATCTGCCGGTTCGTGAGCCCGTCCGCGATGAGGGCCAGCACCTCGCGCTCCCTCGGGTTCAGGGATGCGAGCCTCGGGTCGCGGTCGGTCGCGCCCCGCAGCCGGTCGCGGACCGCGCGGACCAGGCCGGGGTCGAGCGCGGACCGGCCGGAGGCGACGCGCTTCACCACGTCCACGAGCCCGCTGCCGCGGATGTCCTTCAGCACGTAGCCGGCGGCGTTCGCGATGACGGCGGCCATCATCGCCTCGTCGTCGTCGTACGCGGTGAGCATCACCGACTGCACGGCGGGCATCGTGGTGTGCAGCTCGCGGCACAGGTCGATGCCGCTGCCGTCCGGCAGCCGGACGTCGAGCAGTGCGACGTCCGGCTCGGTCGCGCGGATCCGCCCGCGGCCCTGCTCGACGCTGCCCGCCTCCCCGACCACGCGGATCTCCGGGTCGGCCTCGAGCAGTTCGGCGACGCCTCGACGGACCAGCTCGTGGTCGTCGACGAGGAAGACGGTGATCGGGTCGCTCATGGGGCTCCTGGTCCTCCTGGGTTCACGCGGGCGCTTCCCGCGCCGGTCATCCTGCGTCAGGCGGTCGCCCGCCACCATGGGACCTTCGGCCCTCGAATCACTCGGTCCGCGAGGGACCGGCGCGCAACGGGATGGCCCAGGTGAGCACGGTGCGCCCATCGAGGGCCTCGAGCCGCACCGTCCCGCGCCTGCGGCGCGCGCGCTCCTCGAGGTTCGTGAGTCCGCTTCGCCGGCCGCTGTCGGCCAGCGGCTCCCCGTCGTTGCCGACCGTGACCGTGACGCCCCTCGCGTCCGCCGCGACGGCGACCTCGACGGAGGAGGCGCCGCCGTGCTTGACGGCGTTGCTGATGCCCTCGCCGACGACGGCCAGCACGTCCTCGGCCAGGTCGCCGTCGAGCACGGCGTCGACCGGACCGGTCACCGTGACGTCGGGTTCGATCGACAGGGCCGCGCTGTGCTGCTCGATGAGGTCGAAGAGCCGCTGCCGTCCCGTGGAGCGAGCGGGACCGCCCCCCGTCGACTGCAGCGTGAAGATGATCCGCCTGATCTGCGTGATGGAGTCGTCCAGGCTCGTGATGGCCGCATCGACGCGATCGGCGTTCCGCCCGGGCTCGATCGTGCCGAGCACGCCCTGCAGCTGCATGCCCGTCGCGAACAGCTGCTGGATCACCTGGTCGTGCAGGTCCCGCGCGATCCGTCCTCGGTCCTCGAACAGGAGCATCCGCTGGGTCTGGTCCCGCGCCTGCACCAGCTCGAGCGCGACGGCGGCGCGGCCGGCGAAGTCGGCGGCAGCCGCGAGGTCGCCGTCGTCGAACGGGGGCGCGCCGGGCGCGCGCGCGACGACGATGGCACCGGCCGTGCGGTCGGGCGTGCGCAGGGGCAGCGTCATCACCGGCCCGACCGCCGCGAGGTCCTCTCGGCCGAGGTCGCGGATCTCGGACTCCTCCCACCGGCGCGGCTCACCGGAGCGCATCGTCTGCGCCGCGATGGTCGCGCCCGCCGGGCGCAGCCGGCCGCGCGCGTCGTTCGGGTCCCGGCCCGCCACCTCGGCGACCCGCACGAACTGCGGGTCGTCGGTGACGAGCAGGACGAACGTGCTCATCGCCTTCGCGACCTCCCGCGTCCTGGCCGCGATGAGCGGCACCGCGTCGCCCTCGTGCGGGGCGAGCAGCCGGCTGGTGATCGCGGCGGACGCTGCGGCCCACTCCTGCCGGCGGCGCGTCTCCCGGTAGAGCCGGGCGTTCTCGATCGCGAACCCCGCGGTCGCGGCGAGGGACGTGAGGAGCTGCTCGTCCTCGTCCGTGAAGGCCCCGGCCCGGGACCCGCTGAGGTAGAGGTTGCCGTAGATCACCCCCCGCACGGGCACGGGGACACCGAGGAAGTCGTGCATCGGCGGATGCCCGGCGGGGAACCCCGCCGACCGCGGGTCGGCCCCGATGTCGTCGATGCGGATCGGTCGCGGATCCGAGATCAACGCGCCGAGGAGCCCGCGCCCGCGAGGGAGGTGGCCGATGCGTTCGACGTCGGCGGGATCCATCCCGGCGTGGATGAACCGCTCGAGACCGCCGTGGTCGTCGAGCACGCCGAGCGCGCCGTACTGCGCACCCGTGAGCGACCGCGCCGCCTCGACGACGCTCTCCAGCACCGAGTCGAGGTCGAGCTGCTGCGTGATCAGCTGCGACGCCCGCAGGAGGGCGCGGAGCCTGCCCTGCGTGGCCAGCACCTCGTTGGCCGCGTCGACGAGATCGGAGAGCCGGCGATCCAGCTCGATGCGCGGCGGATCCGGGAAGGTGAGGTCGGGGTCGCTCACGCTTGCTCCTGCGCCGGGTCGAAGGCCGCTCCCCGACGGAGCCGGGACGACGCTGACAGCATACGGAGGGCGTGCGCCGATCGTGGACATCGGGATCCCCGGGACCTTGGTCCCTCGATCGGGGGCGCCCGGCGAGTCAGGGTCTCGGCATGACGGACGTGCGCGACCTCGCCGACGCCCGCGCCGCGCGAGCGGTGCGCGAGCGGATCGAGACGACACTCGGTGAGGCCGGCATCTGGATGCACGCCGCGGTGCGCGACGGCGTCGTCACGCTGACCGGTCCGGTGCCGACGGAGCGGGCCCGGCTGGCGGCGGTCACGGCCTGCAGGAGGACGCCGGGCGTGCGGACGGTGCACGACGCGCTCGACCCCGCCTCGGACGCCGGCGTCGCCGGCTCCGATCTGGACCTCGCGATCGCGGTCGAGGACCTGCTGTACGGGCTCGACCCCGTCTTCCAGGGGCTCGCCGTCGATGTGCGGGAGGGCACGGTCCTCCTGACCGGCACCCTGGACCGGCACGCGCAGCGTGCCGCGGCGGTCCGGGTCGCGAGGACCGTCCCCGGCGTGCGGGGGGTGCTGAGCGGGATCGTGCTGCGGACGCATCCCTCGGCCTGGCGCGCGCGACCCATCGGCTGAGGACGAAAGGCTCTGATCCCGCCCGGCCCCCCGCACGAGCATCGTCGCCGACGAGGTCGTCGATCGGGAGGGGGACGCCGATGCCGGACGTGAGCGCGCGGAGCCGGACGGTCGTCGGGTGGGACGGCCGCGCCGCGGCCCGCGCCGCCCTGGGCTGGGCGGTCGCGCACGCGGCTCCCGGGGACGCGATCGAGCTGGTGCAGGTGCTGGACGAGTTCGACGGCGACGACGACGCGCTGACGCCCGAGCAGACGCGGGAGCGCGCTGCCCTTTTCGCCGAGGCGGCGCGGATCGCGGTGCTCCGTCCGGAGCTCGTCGTCACCGGCAGCCACGTCGTCGGCGACCCCGAGCAGGTGCTCCTGCAGCGGGCGGGACGCGGCGGCACGATCGTGCTCGGTGCGCCCCGGCCCGTGTGGGGATCGCACGCCGGACTCGCCCGGCGCCTCGCCGAACGGCAGGAGGCGTCCGTGGCGCTGATCCACGAGGGCTACCGGAGCGGTCCTGTGCTCGTCGGCGTGGGTCCCGGCACCGAGCGGACCGCCGTGCTCGCGGCGGCGGAGCTCGCCGAGCGGGGCGGCACCGACCTCGTGCTGCTGCGGGGCGACGGCCTCGGCCGGGCCGGGGTGCTGTCCGCGACCGAGCTCGTCGCCGTCGTCCGCGCGGCCCACCCGGAGCTGCACCTGCGGGTGGTGCTGAGCAGCAGGCCCCCGGTCGACGCGCTCGAGGAGGCGGTCGACCAGGTGTCGCTGATCGTCCTCGGACCGCGGCTGCGCGGCAGCGGGACCAGGGAGTCCCTGATCGAGCGGGCCGCCTGCGCGCTGCTGCTGCTCGGAACGGATCCGGCGGGCGGCGAGCAGGACGACGTGCTCGGGGACGACGAGCGGCCGCTCGCGACGGTCGGCTGACCGCTACCCGGCGGGCGCGACGGCTGCGCCGGAGGCGGCAGCCGGTGCCGACCAGCGGGCGTCCTCCGCACGGACGAGCAGCACCGGGCACGCCATGCCGGCCACGGCGTCGTGCTCGAGCTCGCTGCCGGGGCCCGGCGATCGGTGCCGCCCGATCACGAGCAGGGAGGCGCCGGTCGCGGCGCTCCGCAGCTCGGCCCTGACGTCGCCGCGGACGATGCGCTGGCGCACGAGCAGATGCGGGAGGTGCGCGGTGATGTCGCGAGCGGCCGCGTCGAGCGATCCGCCGGGCCAGCCGTCGATCGGCCCTCTCGGGTGCACGTGCACGGCGACGAGCGAGGTGCCGGTCGCGGCCGCCTCCGTCGCGGCGACCTGGGCCGCCGCGACCCCGGCGGCCGTGCCGTCCACGCCCGCGATGACGGGGCCGTGCGGGTCGCCGCCGTGCACGGGCACGAGCGCGACCGGTCCGACCGCCTCGCGGGCGATCGCGGCGAGGAGCGCGCTGCGGTGCGGCAGGCGCAGGGCGGCGGCACCGCCGACGCCGAGCGCGAGCAGCGCGCCGGGCGCTGCCGCGCCGAGCAGCGCGGCCTCGACGTCGCCGTGCACGACGGAGGACGCGACCTCGAGGTCCGGCCGCACCTCGTGGAGCCGGTCGACCTCGGCCTCGAGCGCCAGGCGGGCGCCGGCCGCGACGTCGTGGCCGCCGTCGTCGTCGGGGAGCACTCTGAGCAGCCGGATCGCCCTGGTCGTCGGCCGCCGCCGCGCCCATTCGAGCGCGGCCCGCGCCCGCGCCGATCCCGTCCACGCCACCACGACGTGCTCCAGCATGCCGTCCTCCTCCCGAGGATCCCCGTCCATCCCCGACCACGATCCGGGCGCGGCAATGCGGACGGCCAGGGTCGAAGGTCCGTGTCCGCGCGGCGCGTCGCCGGGGACCCTGGTCGCATGAGCGAAGCGACCGCCGTCCACCACCGCCCGGCCGACCGGCCCAGCGACGAGGAGCTCGAGCACGCGGTGCAGGAGGAGCTGACCTGGTCGTCCTCCGTGGACGCGAGCGGGATCGAGGTGCGGGTGGACCACGGCGTCGTGCACCTGCGGGGGCGGGTGCACGACCTCGCGGAGGACGTGCACGTCCGCCGCGCCGTCCTGCGGGTGCGCGGATCCGTCGGCGTCGTCGACCGGCTGACGACCGCGCCGCAGGCGGGCGACGGCGCGGCGAGGCGGTAGCGCGGTCAGGCGTGCGCCGGGGCGGGGTCCTCGACCGGCTCCTCCTCGGCCACCGGCGCCCGGTCCACGCCGACCACCATCGTCGGCACGGCGGTCCTGCGGAGCAGCGCCCGCGCCGACGCGCCGAGGAGCGCGGGGATCGCGACACCGCTGTGCCGCCCGAGGACCACGAGCGACGCGTAGCCGCTCGCACCGGCGAGCGCCTCCCCCGCGGGCGCGTGGACGAGGAGGCGCGTGATCTCGAGGACGGGGAACCGTCGCGCGACGACGCCGGCGCACTCGTCGAGGACCGCACGGTGCGCGCCTTCGAGCGAGTCGATCACGTGCGCCTCGAAGGGCAGCATCGCGTCCCAGCCGATCGTCTCCCACCAGGCGTGCACGACCACGAGCGGTTGCCCGAGGCGCACCGCCTCCGCCGCGGCCACGAGCGCGGCGGCGATCGACGCCTCGCTGCCGTCGACGCCCGCGACCACCCGGTCGCCCGGGTGCGGCAGGGGGTCGGGCACGATCACGACCGGCCCGGCGGCCCGCGCGGCGACCCGCACGGCCACGCCGCGGTCGGCGCCGTCCCCGGCCGCCACCCCGATGACGAGCATCGTGTGGGGTGTCGCGGCGCGGCGCAGCACGACCTCGGGATCGCCGTGCTCGAGGGCGCCCGTGATGTCCATGGTCGGGTGCAGCCGGCGGAGCATCGTCACGTCCGCGGCGAGCTCGCTCGCCCCCGTCGCACCGTCCCGCCATTCCGGGGCGACGCGGAGGAGGCGGATCCGGCCGGTGCCGCCGAGCCGCCGCACCGCCCACTCCGCGGCGTGCCGGGCGACGGCGGCGTCGTCCCAGGCCACGACCGCGTGCTCGATCTCGCCCGCACCGGCCGCCCGCCCCTCGGGCGCCATCAGCCGACGACCTGTCGCGAGGAGCCGAGCACCTCGGCCGGTTCGTGCTGCGGGGTGACGGGCTCCAGCAGCGGGACGTCCCTGCGGCCCACCACGAGGACGGGAGCGGGGCTCGAGAGCAGCAGCTCGTGCGTCACCGATCCGAGCAGGAGCGCCGACGAGGACCATCGGCTGTGCCTCCCGAGGACGAGGAGCGCTGCGCCTCCCGCGGCCTCGAGGAGCGCGCGCGGGGCGGACTCGTGCACCAGCCTGCCGGTCACGTGGAGCCGCGGGTACCGCATCCTGACCTCGGCGACGGCCGCCCGCAGCACCTCGGCGTGCGCCTCGGGCAGGGTCCGGGAGGGAGGGTCGTCGTCCGGGTGGTCGGCGTCGACGCCGAACCCGTCCAGCGGCGGCTCGACGGCCGCCGGGTCGTCGGGCTCCCCCTGCGCCTGCCAGGCGTGCAGCACGACCAGCGGTGCGAAGGTCGCGGTCGCGAACTCGGCCGCCCGCAGCGCCGCCGCCCGGGAGGCCGCGGTGGTGTCGACGCCGACCAGGACGTGGCCCGGCCGGTCCCGCGTGCCCGCGGGCACGACGACGACGGGCCCGTGCGCGTGGGCGGCGATCCTGGCGGACGCGGTCCAGCGGACCCGCGGCGCGGCGTGCGGCACGCGGTCGCTCCCGAGCACGAGCAGCGCGGCCTGGCCGGTGCGGCGCTCGAGCTCCGGGGCGGCGTCCCCGATCGCCACCTCGCCCGTGATGCGGATGGAGGGATGCGTGCGCGCGAGCTCGTCGACCTCCTCGCGCACGGCGTGCTCGGCGGCGGCCTCGAGCTCGGCCGGCGACGGCGCGTCCCGCTCGGCCCGCGTGTCGTCCACGACCCGCACCAGCCGGTAGCGGTGGCCGATGGGCCTCCGGACGGCCCATTCGACCGCCTCCTCGGCGGGGGGCCTGCCGTCCCAGCCGATCACCACGTCCTCGTACATGTCCACTCCTGTCGTCGTCGGATCCGATCGCCGTGATCGGTCGTTCCTCACCCGGTCGGCAGCGCGTCGCGCTGCACCGGCTGCACGAGCCGCCGCAGGCCGCCCGCCGGGCCGGCCGCGTCGGGCACCGGGACCACCTCGACCCCCGCCCGTTCGAGCAGCGCCGTCGCGCGGACCCCCTCCGGTGCCGAGGCGAGCACGACGCCCGGCCGGACCGGGAGGTACTCGGCCGGCGCGGCGTCGGGCGGCAGCTCCAGGAGGCGGGCGCCGTGCGTCAACCGCTCCAGCACGTCGCGGAGCGGCTGCGGCGCGCCGGACGCGAGCGCTCCGTCGTCGCGCGGGTCCGCCTCGAGCGTCCAGGTCGTCACGTCGTCGTCGAAGGCGGACGGGTGCACGGCCGCGAGACCGGTGCCGACGAGGCCGATCAACCGGTCCAGCCGGTCCACCCGCGCGCCCTTCGGCAGCGCCGCGACCACGACGTGCCGCACGAGGCCCGCGTCGAGCACCGTGCGGGCGAGCTGCCTCGCGCCGTGCGCGGTCGTCCGGAACCCGATGCCGACGAGGAGGGAGCCGTCCGCCGCGAGCAGCACGTCGTCGCCGCTGACCTGCGCGGCGCTGCGCCGCAGCCCGGGGTCCGCCGCGTACCGGAGCGACCGGAGGGAGGCCAGCGCCGGATGCACGCGCCCCAGCAGCGACACGATCGCGACCGCGCGCCGTGCCTCCGGCATCGCCGCGGGCGGCAGCGCCGGGAGCACCGCGTCGCCCACCACGATCGCGGTGGAACGGAGCGACCTGGCCGCGGGCATCGGCTCGAGCAGGAAGCGCGTGCGCGGCGATGCGGCCCGCGTGGGGTCCCAGTCGCGCGCGGGCAGCCCGTCCTCGAGTGCCCGCGCCGCTGCTGCCGGATCCAGGTGCGCCAGGATGCGGGCCGCGCGGCGGGCGACGGCGGGTGCGAGGGCCGCGGTCGCGAGCACCTGCTCGATGAGCACGCGACGGACCGCGGTGGCCCGGACCGCGTCGGCGAGCAGGTCGGGCAGGCCGAGGACGGTCACGCCCCGGTCGCCGAGCGCCCGCGCGACGGCGGTCGCGCAGCGGTCCCGGCCCCCGTCCCGCAGCGAGACGTCCACGAGGGCGGTCCGCAGCGCGCCCGCCTCCGACCGGACGCCGGCCGGCGTCTCGGCGCCGTGGGCCCGCTCGGCTGTCGCGGTCAGCGGGTGCGTCGGGCTCATGCCCGGATGGTCCGCCCGCCCCTCGCCGCCTCCCAGGGCCCAAGGTCCCCCGCGATCGTCAGTACCAGTCCGTCTCCGGCTCGGCCCCGCGGACGAACCCGCGCCCGCTGATCTCGCCCGCCTCGATGCGAACGACCTGCGTCTTCGGGGTCGGCAGCCACGAGACGAGCGGCAGCGCGTCCGCCTCCTCGTCGAACCCCTCGACGGCGCGCGCGACGCCCTTCACCACCACGCTCCAGGCGGTCTGCTCGTCGACGCCGTCGACCTCGAACGCGACGTGCCGGTTGATCGTCAGCGCGGCGAGCTTCGTGCCCTCGTTCGTCCGGAACAGGATGCGACCGTCGGACACCGCGTAGTTGACGGGGAAGACGTCCACCAGGTCGCCGACCGCGACCGCCAGCCGGCCGAGCGCTCCGCGCTCGAGCAGCGCCCAGCAGTCGGCCTCCGTCAGCTCGTAGAGCGGGTCGCTCCGCATCCCCTGCACCGCCACTCCTTCGTCGTGCGTCGAGGTTCACGGGTCGCGTCGCCCCGGGTCAGAGCCCAAGGTCCTCCGCGAGCGCTGTCGGTCAGGCGGTCGCCTCCGCGAGATCGGCGCCGGCGTGCTCCTGCTCAGCAGCGCGCGGAACGGGTACGACGAGGACCGGGCTCTTGGCGTGCGCGGCGACCGGCATCGCGACCGAGCCGAGGAGCACGCCCGCGAACTCCCGCCGGCCGGCGCGGCCCACGACGACGAGGTCCGCCGTCGCACTCGCGTCGACCAGCACCTGCGCGGGCGAGCCGCGCCGCAGCGACGAGTGCAGGCGCGGCGGCCGCCCCTCCGGGAACGCCGTCGCGATCGCGTCGTCGAGCACCTCCTGCGCCGCCTTCTCGAGGTCGATGCTGTCCTCCAGCCAGGCGTCGCCGTACATCGCGGCGTCGGACCATGCGGCGACCGCGTCGAGGCGGGCGTCCATGCGGTCGGCGGCGTCCGCGGCGGCGCGGAGCACCGAGACCGTCTCGGGGCTCCCGCCGACCCCGACCACCACGCGGCTCGCGGATCCCTGCGGCACCGTGTCGCCCCCGTGCATGACGAGCACGGGGCAGGGTGCGTGCATCGCGCACGCCAGGCTCACGGACCCCATCATCAGGCCCACGAAGCCGCCGTGCCCGCGGCTGCCGACGATCAGGAGGTCGGCGTCGCGGCTCTCCTCCACGAGCACCGTCGCCGGCCGCCCCATGCGGACGACCGTGTCGATCGGCACGAGGCAGCGGCCTTCGAACGCCTCGTCGAGCGCCGTGCGGAGCAGCTGGCGCGCGGCCCGGCCGAGGTCCGGGATCACGACGGGCGCACGCGGCACGATCATCGGGACACCCCAGGAGGTGACCGCGACGAGGGTGCCGCCCTGGGCGGCCGCCGCCCATTCGCCGGCACGCAGGGCGGCGATCGAGTCGGGTGAGCCGTCCACGCCGACGACGACGCGTCCTCCCCCCGTGTGCGCCGGTGCGGTCTCGGGGTGGCTCATCGGATCCATGGTCCGAGGCTCGTCACCGGAAGGGGCCGCGACCAGAGCAGAAGGTCCCGCGCGGGCCGGCGCTCACCAGAACCAGCGCTCCTGCTCGTCGACGCGCCGGTGGAACGCGCGCCCCGTCAGCTCGCGGACCTCGAGCTCGATGAGCGTGTCGCGCGGCCCCGTCTCGTCCGGCGCCCACGGCGCCAGCCCGATCCGCTCCTCCAGCGCGAGGGCCGACGGGTCGTCGACGCGGCCGAGCACGCCGCGGGCGATCACGGACCACGCCGTGGTCCGGTCCCAGCCGTCGATCTCGAACGGCACGAGCCGTCGCTGGGCGTCGAGCACGTCCGAGCTCAGCGCGGTGCGGAACAGGATGCGCCGTTCGCGCACGACGTAGTTGAGCGGCAGGATCTCGACCTTGCCGCCGGTCACGAAGGCGAGCCGGCCGAGCTGGTTCGACAGCAGCCGGCGCCAGCACTCGTGCTCGTCGAGGTGCTCGATGCGCTCCTCCGGGTCCACGTCGGTGTCCATGTCCGCCTCCTGAGGGCTTCAGGCGAGCCGCAGCTCGCGGCCGGTGACCCGGATCGGGGTGATCATCACGAGCGCCCGGGCGTCGTCGCCCGCGAACGGCGCCGCCGGCGGGATCCCGACGTGGTCGCGCGGCAGCACCTCCTCCGCCCGGCCGACGACCAGCACGCTCCAGCCGTGCTCGTCGTCGTGGTCGTCGATCTCGAACGCGACGCGCCCGTCGAGCAGGATCGAGAACAGCTTGCTGCCGGGGCGGGTGCGCAGCAGCAGCCCGCCGGGGACCACCGCGTACCCGATCGGGAGGATGACGGGCTCGCCGCCGGCCACCATCGCGATGCGCCCGATCCCGTGCTCGGCGAGCCGGTTCCAGCACTCCCGCTCGGTCAGCTCGGTGGTGGTCAACGCGCCGGTCGTTCCCGTGGTCATGCGCCGCTCCTCCGCGTGGACCGGCCGCCCGCGCGGCGACCGCCGGTGCCCAGCCTCCCGCCGCCCCGCGGTCCGAGGTCAGGGCCGAAGGTCACGCCCGACGGCCGCGCTCACTCCTCGGCGCGCTCGACCGAGGCCCACAGCTCCTTCTGCGCCATGAGCGCGAGCTCGGACAGCGCGCCCAGGTCGATCGTGTCGGGGTCGCGCGGTTCGGTGTCGAGCACGCACAGGGCGCCCACGCGGTACCCGTCCGGCGACTCGATCGGGTACCCGGCGTAGAACCGGAGGCCCCGCTCGCCGGTGACGGCGGGGCTGTCCGCGAACCGCGGGTCGAGAGCCAGGTCCGCGATGACGAGCGGTCCGTCGCTCCGGATCGCGTGGTCGCACATCGACACCGAGCGGGGCATGCGCGTCAGGTCCGTCCCGGCGACGGAGCGGTTCCGCTGCTCCTCGCCGTCGATCAGCGACAGGGCGGCGTACCGGGTGCCGAACGTCTCGGCGGCGATGTGGGTGATCCGGTCGAGCCGGGCGTCGGGCGGCGCGTCCGGCAGCATCGCGAGCGCGGCGCGCTGCCGCTCCTCCTCCGGCTGCGGGCGCGGGGAACGCGGAGGGCGGCCGCGCAGCGCCGGGGCGAGCGCGGGCGCGATCCTGGCGGCCCACTCGCCGTACACCGCGGGCGACCGGTACCCGGGCACACCGGGCGGCCGGATCGGGGCAGGCAGCTCCAGGAACCGCGCGCCGCGCTCCGCCGCGAGCGCCGCGCTGATGCGGTTCATCGCGACGCGGTGGCGGTCCGCGATGCGACTCGGCCAGCTCGCGTAGGTGCTGACCGTACCCACCGGCTGCGGCCCGATCACGAGCACCGCCGCGTCCGGCGCCGCGCCCAGGAAGCGGTCGAGGAGCGCCGCCATCGCCCTCCGCCACTCGTCGAGCGGAGTGAGGGTGACGGCGTCGCTCATGCCCGCGAGCAGCACCACGGCGTCGAACCGGCCGAGGTCGACGCCGTCGAGCAGCGCACCGAGCGCGGCGAGGCGGAGCAGCCGGTCCACGCGGGCGTCGACCTGCACGCCGCGACCGAGCTCGGCGGCGAGCGCCCTGGCGAGCTGACCGGTCAGCGCGAGGTCGTGCGAGCTGACGCCCCAGCCGGAGGCGGCGCCGTTGCCGAGCAGCAGCACGCGCAGCGGATCGGGGCCGGGGACGCGCGCGACCGGGGCGTCTCCGGGGGCGGGGAGCGTCGCCAGCGCCCCCTCCCGCGAGCGGTACCAGGTGCGCATGAACAGTCGCAGGAGGACGTCACGCACGGGATCGCTCGCGGTTCGGCACACCCCATGCTCCGGGGTCGACGCGGCGCGTCCCCCGCATCCCGCCTCCTGCGGCGTGTCCGCGCACGACGCGGAGCACGTGCGCAGGTGCTGCGGCGCGCTCAGCCCCCCACCGCGACCGGGACCGAGGAGGCCGCCGTCAGCCCACCCGCTGCGCGCAGGAGCGCCGTGCTCGGCAGCAGCAGCACCGGTATCTCGAGGCGCTGGAGCAGCTTCCGCGCCAACCCGTCGGGACTGCGTCCGCTCGGTGCGCGCTCGAGCTCGAGCACGACGGCCGCGCACTCGGCCGCCCGGCGGACCGTCGCGTCCGATCCCCCTCCCGGTGCGTGCGCGATCGCCTCGGTCGCCACCTCCAGCTCCGGATGCGCCTCCCTGGCGGCAGCGGCGAGCAGCCCCAGGCGGTGCTCGGCGCGGGACACGCGCGACGGCACCGGCGCCATCGTGACGAGGAGCGATCCCGCCGTGCGCGCCGCGTGATCCGCGGCGGCGAGCACGACCTCGAACGGGTGGTCGCTGCGGTCGACCGGCACGATGACGCGATGCGCGGTCCGCGCGCCGCGACGGGACACCCGCATCACCGATGCGGGCCGGCCGCTGCGTAGCAGCCGGAGCAGCCACAGCGGAGGCATGCCGTTCTGCGCGTCGGCGCCGACCGCGACGACCGCGCCCTCGAGCGCGGCGACCGCCGGGTCGTCGACGTCGTCGAGCACGAGACCGCGGACGTGCGGGAGCCTCGTGTCGGCGCGCACCTCGGTGATCCGGTCCTGGAGGGCGGCGCCGGCGATCCGCTGCAGCTCGGCCCGGAACACGGCAGGCACCTCGCCGCGCCGGATCACGGTGAAGACGAGCAGCCCGGTCCCCGACCGCTGGGCAGCGTCGACCGCCCACGCCAGTGCGCGCTCCGACGCGACACTCCCCGACCACGCCACCGCGAGCCGCTCCGGCATCCGCACGTCCTTCCGTCGGCCCGAGCCTCCGCCGGGCGCGATCCGCGTCCGTAGGGGCGAAGGTCCCGCACGGCCGGAAGGGCCGCGGTGGACTGCATGGTCGGTCGTCGCCCAGGACCTCCTCGGTAGCGTTCGGGGCCCATCGACGGGAAGGGACACCGATGCCGCTCGACATCGCACCCGAGTCGTCGGTCGGCGACCTCCCCGTCTGGTTCACGGTGCTCGCGAGCGCGTCGCTCGCCGTGGCGGCCGTCTGCGCCGTGGTGGTCACCGTGGAGGTCGTGCGCCGGCCGGCCCGGATGGCCGTGATGAACGTCGTCTGGCCCGTGACGATGCTGTTCGGCGGCCCGATCTGGCTGCGCCTGTTCCACCGGCACCGCCGCGCCCAGGCGGAGGACGCGGTGTCGTGGCGGATGTCCGTCGCGGTCGGCGCGAGCCACTGCGGGGCCGGCTGCGCGCTCGGCGATCTGATCGCGGAGTTCGCCATCGCCGCGATTCCGGCGCTCGCGGCGGCGCTCGGCCTCGGCACGCTCTTCTCGCACCGCATGTTCGCGGCCTGGATCCTCGACTACGTGGTCGCGTACGCGATCGGGATCGTGTTCCAGTACTTCGCGATCGCGCCGATGCGCGGCCTGTCCGTCCGGCAGGGGCTGTGGGCCGCCGTGAAGGCGGACACCCTGTCGATCACGGCCTGGCAGGTCGGCATGTACGGCACGATGGCGGTCCTGCAGCTCCTCGTCATCACGCCGCTGTGGGGGGCACCGGCCTCGGTGTTCACGCCCGAGTTCTGGTTCGTGATGCAGCTCGCGATGCTCGGCGGCTTCGCCACCGCCTACCCGATGAACGCGTGGCTCATCCGCAAGGGCGTCAAGGAGCGGATGTAGCCGTGGCTGCTCCGACCCGCACGGCGTCCGCTCGGGCGGTTCGATGGGTCGTCGCGCTGATCGCGCTCGCGGTCGCGGTGCTGATGCCCCCTCCCCGCCGCGCGGCGACGCCTCGCGCGGCAGCGGCGCCCCACCCGGAGCGACGTGACCGCGGGATCGGCCGGATCCATCGCACCGCGGTCGTGCGCGGTCGCTGGCCGGTCCTCCTCGGCTGGGCGGCGCTCGCCGCGGCGGTGTTCACACTCCTCCCCGCGGGGCACGCCGTCGGCGGCGACGCCGGGTTCTCGAACCTCCTGCCCGCCGACAGCCCGGCGCTCCGGGTCGAGCAGCGCGCGCTCGCCGCCTTCCGGGTCCCGGTGCTGTCGGGCACGACGGTCGTGGTGCAGGCGAAGGGCGGCCTCGACCTCCGCACGCGGGCCGAGGTGGCGCTGCAGGCGTACCGTGCCACGCGGGACACGATCCGGTCGGGTCCCGCCTCCGCGCCGGGCTCGATCATCGCGGCGGTGCCCGTCCCGCTCGTCTCGCGGGATGTGGCGGTCAGCTACCTCTTCCTGTCGCCCGGCACGTCGATCTGGAAGACCGACTCGCTCGCGACGGCGTACGCCAGGACGCTCCAGCGGGCGATCCACCGGCCAGGGGTGTCCGTCTCGGTGACCGGATTCGTGCCGGCGCAGGTCGCGCAGGGCGAGCAGCTCGCGGCGGCGCTGCCGAGGTTCGAGCTCGCGAGCCTGCTGGTCATCCTCGTCATCACCGGGCTGACCTTCCGGTCGCTGCTCGCGCCGCTGCTCGTGCTCGTCACCGGCGGCAGCGGGTACGTGATCTTCTCCCGCGTGCTCTCGGGGACCGCCGGCGACTTCGGGCTGTCGGTGCCGCAGCAGCTCGAGCCCGTGCTCGCTGCGCTGTTCATCGGCGTGATCACGGACTACTGCGTGCTGCTGTTCTCCTCGTACCGCGTCGCGCTCGAACGGGGCGAGGACCGGTTCGAGGCGGCGCGGTCCGCGCTCCGTGACGATGCGCCCGTCATCGCGATCGCCGGGGTGACGGTCGCCGGCGGGATCATCGCGCTCCTGGTCAGCCCGTTCGCGTTCTTCCGCACCCTCGGCCCGTCGCTCGCGGTGACCGTGGTCTCGGCCGTGCTCGTCGCCCTCACCCTGGCGCCCGCGCTGATGACGATCGTCGGCTCGCGGCTGTTCAGCCTGCGGGGGCCGACGGCGCTCATCCGGCGCGCGCGCCGGCGCCGGGCGGCCGGCGGCCGGCGCGGACGGATCGCCGAGGCCGCCGTGCGACGGCTCACCCGGCGCCCGATCGCCGCGGTCGCCCTCGTGCTCACCGTCGCGGCGCTCTCGGTCGCGGCGATCCCGGTGCTGCACGCCCGGCTCTCCCTCTCCTTCACCGCCGGTCTCCCGGCGGACGACCCCGTGCAGCGGAGCGCCGCCGTCCTCGGTCGGGCGGGCATCCGCGGCATCACGGCCCCCGTGGAGGTGCTGGTCGAGGGAACGGACGTCGCCGACGCGCAGCGCGTGCAGCTCGTCGCGCTCCAGGTCCTCATCGCCCAGCAGCCGGGGGTCGCCCGGGTCATCGGCCCGGCCGACAACCCGCTCCGCGCGAACATCGGCGTCGTCTACTCGACGGCCGGGAACGCCGCGCGGTACATCGTCGTGCTCGACAGCGACCCGCTCGGGGCCAGGGCCGTCGCCGACCTCCGGGCGCTGCAGCGCGCGCTGCCCGGACTGGCGGCCACGAGCGGGCTGCGGCACGTCCGGGTCGACGTCACGGGACAGACCCGGATCGCCTCGGAGGTGGCCGGCCTCACCGTGGAGAGTCTGCGCGACACGCTCATCGCGGCGTTCATCATCGAGGCCCTGATCCTCGCCATGTACCTCCGGTCGCTGATCGCGCCGATCGTGGTGCTGCTCGCCGGCCTGCTCAGCGTCGGCGCCGCGTCCGGCCTCACGGTGCTGCTGTTCCAGGACGCGCTGCGCCAGCCCGGCCTCACGTTCTACGCGCCCTTCTCGACGGCGGTGCTGCTCCTCGCGCTCGGGGCGGACTACACCGTGTTCACCGTCGGGGCGATCTGGCGCACGGCGCGCTCGGTGCCCCTCCGGGACGCGATCGTGGCGACCATGCCGAGCACCGCGCGCACCGTCACCGCGGCGGGCACCATCCTCGCGGCGACCTTCGCCGCGGTCGCCCTCGTCCCGTTGACCGCGTTCGAGCAGATCGCCTTCACCATGGCCGTGGGACTGCTGATCGACACGCTCCTGGTGCGCCCCGTGCTCACCCCCGCGGTACTGGCGCTGCTGGGCCGCGCGGCGCGGTGGCCGGCGCGGTCGGTGCAGTCCACTCCGGCCGCCGTCCGCTGACGATGGGGAAGGATCGGAGGATGCGGAGCTGGATCCTTGCGGCACGGCAGTCCTTCTGGTTCCTGCCCGCGGTGTTCGGGGTGGCCGCCGTCCTGCTCGCGCAAGGGCTCGTACTCGCCGACCGCCTGTTCGCCGGACCGATCGCCGGGCTGCCGTTCCTCGGCGAGCTGAGCCCGGATGGGGGGCGCTCGATCCTCACGACGATCGGCACCTCGATGCTGACGGTCGCGGGCACCTCGTTCTCGATCACCATCTCGGTGCTCGCCACCACCTCCTCCACCTACGGCCCGCGGCTCGTGCGCAACTTCATGGCGGACCGCGCCAACCAGCTGGTGCTCGCCGTCTTCACCTCGACGTTCGTGTACTGCCTGATCGTGCTCAGGTCGATCCGCACGCAGGTGAGCGACCGGGCCGCGTTCGTGCCGACGCTCGCGGTGCACCTCGCCGTCCTCGGCGCCGTCATCGACTCGGCCGTGCTCGTCTTCTTCATCCACCACATCGCGACCTCCGTGCAGATCACGACGCTGCAGAAGCGGGTGCAGACCGACCTCGTCCGCGCGGTCGACCACAGCCATCCCGCCGACCCGCGTCCGGGCTGGGTGGGACCCGTGGCGCTGTCGGGCGAGCGCACGTCCCCCGTCCGGTCCGCGAAGGAGGGCTACGTGCAGGAGGTCGATCTCGACCAGCTCCTGCATGCGGCGACCGATGCGGATCTGCTGCTCGAGGTGGTCGCGATGCCGGGCGATCACGTGCTCGAGGGCGATCCGCTCGTCGTGGTCCGCGCCGGCGGCGAGGTCACCGAGCCGCTCGCGCGCTCCGTGCGCGGGGCCTATGTGCTCGGGGACGAGCGCACGCCCTCGCAGGACCTGCGGTTCGCACTGCAGCAGCTGGTGGAGGTGGCCGTCCGCGGCCTCGCGTCGGGCTCGAACGACCCGTACACGACCCTGAGCGCCCTCGACCTGTCCAAGGCCGCGCTGGTGCCCCTGGTCCGCCGCGGGGAGGCCCCCGGCGGCCGGCTCGACGAGCGGGGTGCGGTCCGACTCGCCTTCCGCTGGCCGACCACCGCGGAGCTGCTCGGCGGGGTGTTCGGCAGCCTCCGGCAGTACGGGATCGCGCACACGTCCGTCGTCCGTGCGACGGTCGCGCTGGCGCTGCGGCTCGCCGAGGAGACCCGCGACGAGTCGCTGCGGGGGCTGATCGCCGATCAGGTGCGGCAGCTGGTGCTCGCGTTCGAGCGGTCGCACCCCGGCTCGCCCGACTGCGACGTCGTGGCCGCCGACGGCCGCGACGCGCTCGTCCGGCTCGCCGCGGTCTGACCCGCCCTCGTCAGGACGTGGAGACCGGCCGCCCGTCCGTGCCCTGATCGGCCTCGTCCACGAGGGTCCAGGTCGCCCCGCAGCCCCCGCACGAGACGTCCCATCTCGCGCCGGACTGCTCCGCCGGGCGCTCCCAGGGCGACGCGCCGTCCCGCACGATGTCGATCGACGACGAATCCCCGCACGTGCCGCATGCGATCACGGCTCGGCCTCCTTCTGCTGCCCTGGACGCTGCGAGCACCGATTGTTGCACGGGTACAAACGAGTCGGCTCACCCCGACCCGGATGCGCTGCCGTAGGCTCGACAACCCGCGGAACACGGGAGGACGTGGTGGATCAGGAGGTCGATCCGGCGCTGCGCGCCTCCCGGGCCATGCTCGGGATCGTGGCCCGCAGCATCGCTCCCGCGCTCGAGGAGGTCTCGCTGCCGCAGTTCCGGGTGCTCGTGCTCCTGGAGACCGGCGGCCCGGCGCGGGTCACGGACCTCGCGGAGGGCGTCGGCGCGGTCGTGTCGACGTTCAGCCGGTCCCTCGACCGGCTCGAGGCCGGCGGCTGGATCAGCCGCGCCACGGGCACGGCCGACCGACGCGAGGTCACCGTCTCGATCACGCCGAAGGGGCGGCGGCTGGTGGGCGAGGTCTCGGCGGCGCGCGTCGCCGCGCTCCGGGAGATCCTCGACCGGCTCGACGGGGACGAGCGCGCGGTGCTCGGCCGGGCGTTCAGCGCCTTCGCCGACCTGGCGGGCGAGCCGACGATCCGCGAAGGGCTCGTGCTCGGGCTCTGACCCGGCCGACCGACCTTCGGCCCTGTCGCGACGCCGGCCGGCCGGGTGGGCTCCCGGTGGAGGTCACACCATGCATGCACAGGTCGACGACGAGATCGTCGTGCAGTCCCACCACCTGGACGAGCAGCCGAGGCGCGGACGGATCCTCGAGGTGCACGGCCCCGGCGGCACCGAGCCGTTCCTCGTCCGCTGGGACGACAGCGGCCACACCGCGCTCGTGTTCCCCGGCGCCGACGCCTCCGTGGTGCACCTCACCCATCGGGAGTGAGCTCCGGGTCCCCCATCAGACCGGCGGCAGCAGGACGAGTGAGCCGGAGGCGCGGCCGCCCCGCAGGTCGTCGAGCGCCCGCGGCGCGTCCTCGAAGCGGTACGCGGTGGTCGAGGGCCGGATCCCGAGCCGCGTCGCGACGCGGAGCAGCTGCTCCCCGTCGGCGCGCGTGTTCGCCGTCACCGACCGCAGGTCGCGCTCCCGGAACAGCAGGCGGTCGTAGTCGAGGGCCGGGATCTCGGACATGTGGATGCCCGCGAGCACGACCGTGCCGCCGGGCGCGGGCGCGTCGAGCGCGACCGGGACCAGCTCCCCCGCGGGCGCGAAGACGATCACCGCGTCGACCGGTTCCGCCGGCGGGTCGGTCTCCCCCTCGGTCACGGCGAACCCGAGCGACGCCGCCAGGCGCCGGTTGCGCTCGCCGCGGGTGACGACGACCACCTCGGCCCCGGCCGCCCTGGCGATCTGCGCGGTGATCGACGCGCTCGATCCGAACCCGAACACGGCGAGCCGGCCGCCAGGAGGCAGCTGGGCGCGCTGCAGCGCGCGGTAGCCGATGATGCCCGCGCAGAGCAGCGGCGCGACCGAGACGGGGTCCGCCGACGCCGGCAGGCGGTACGCGAACGCCTCGGGCACGTGCGCCTCGGTCGCGAAGCCGCCGTCGTCGTCCCACCCGGTGAAGCGCGCGTCGGGGCAGAGGTTCTCCCGGCCCGTCCTGCACCACCGGCACACCCCGCAGGTGCTGCGGAGCCAGGCGACCCCGACCCGGTCGCCCACCGCGAACCGATGGGTCCCCGGCCCGGTCTCGACGACGGTGCCGACGATCTGATGCCCCGGCACCACCGCGGGCCGGTGCGGCGGCAGGTCGCCGTCGACCACGTGGAGGTCGGTCCTGCACACGCCGCAGGCCTCCACCCGCACCCGCACCTCACCGGGAGGCAGCGCCGGCGACGGCACCTCCTGCCGCACGAGCACACCCCCGTGCCCTGGCGTCCGCCAGACGGTCGCGCTCACGGCTCCCCGCTCCTCCGTCCGGCTCAGCCGACCGAGTCGACCCGTTCCCGCGCCGGCCGCGCGTCCCGGAGGCGCGGCACCCGCAGGGGGCCGACGACCATGGTCGGCACGGCCGCGTGCCGCAGCAGCGACCGCGCGGCGGTGCCGAGCAGCGCGGGGACCGCGATCATGCCCGCGTGCCTGCCGAGCACGACCAGCGACGCCGATCGGCCGGCCTCGGCCACCGCCTCGTCGGCGGGCGCGTGCACGAGCGTGCGCACCGGGCGGCAGGACGGGAGGCGCCGCACCACCTCGTCCGCGCACTCGTCGAGCACCGCGCGGTGGGCCGCCTCGAGCACGTGGATGGTCCTGGGCTCGTAGGGAGGGAGCGCGTCCCAGCCCGCGCTGTCCCACCAGCCGTGCACGATCTCGAGGGGCTGGCCCAGCCGCTCGGCCTCCTCCGCGGCGATCAGCGCCGCCGCGATCGACGACTCCGTGCCGTCGACGCCGACGACGACCCGGTCGCCGGGCGTCGGCGCCCGGTCGGGCACCACGACGACCGGCCCCTGGGCGAGCGCCGCCACCCGGATCGCGAACGCGCGGCCCGCCGACGGAGCCGAGTCCGTCCGCGCCCGCACCCCGAGCACGAGCATCCGCGAGCGGCCAGCCGCGTGCCGCAGGGTCGCCTCGGCGTCGCCGTGCTCGGCGGTGGCGCTCACGTGCAGCCCGGGATGCGCGCGACCGAGGCGCGCCACCTCCTCCGCGATCGCCGCCCGCGCCGCCCCGGCGTCCTCGTGCCGCCGCAGCACCTGCTGCAGCAGCAGGCGGCCGTGGCCGCCCTGCCGGTCGGCGGCCCAGTCCGCCACGAACCGCGCGGGCGGCGTGCCGTTCCAGCCGACGACCGCGTCGTCGATCGTGCTCATGCGGGCATCCAACCGACCGCCCTGGTCGCGCCGCAGGGCCGAAGGTCCTCCTGGCTCTCGCTCAGGCGACCGCGGCCGGCTGCCACCCGATCGACCCCTCTGCCGCCCGCACGGGCGCCGCGGGCACCACCAGCACCGGGCAGGCCGCGTGCTGCGCGACGGGCAGGGCGACCGAGCCGAGCAGCACGCCGGTGAGCACCGACGCCCCGCTCCTGCCCACGACCACGAGGTCGGCGTGCGCGCTCTCCTCGACGAGGACGTGCGCCGCACCGCCGGAGCGCACGAGCTCGCGCACCCCGACAGGGCGCCCGTCGGCGAAGGCGGCGGCCGTGGCCTCCGCGACGGCCTGCTGCGCCGCGGCGCGCAGCTCGCGGTGCAGCGCGTCGGTGCCGCCGCCGGCGAGCTGCGCGTCGTCGAGCGCGGCGACGACGTCGAGCGACGCCCCCATCTCCGACGCCGCCTCGGCGGCGACCCGGAGGACCCGGGACGGATCGGGCCGCCCTCCGACGCCCACGACGACCGTGCCGTCCGGCAGCGGCGCACGGCTCGCCGCGGGGACGTCGCCGTCGTGCATCACGAGCACCGGGCACGGTGCGTGGGAGGCGCAGGCCATGCCGACCGACCCGAGCAGCAGACCCGCGAATCCCCCGTGGCCCCGGCTGCCGACGACGAGCAGGTCCGCGTCGCGCGCCTCGTCGACGAGCACCGGCGCGGGCCTGCCCTGCCGGAGCACGAGGTCGACGGGGACCAGGCAGCGGCCCGAGAAGGCGTCCTCGACGGCGGCGTGCTGGACGTCGCGGGCGATCCGCCGCAGCTCCTCCGTCCGCTCCGGCGTGCGGAGCACGGGCCGGGAGGCGGTCCAGGCCGTGACCGCGACGAGGGTGCCGCCGCGGATCGCGGCCGCCCACTCCCCCGCCCGCAGCGCCGCGACGGAATCACGCGACCCGTCGACGCCGACCACGATCCGCCGCCCGCGGCCGCCGACCAGGCCCGGGTGCGGGGCGATCGCCGGCTCCATGCGCGCACGCTCGGCCCGGTCCCCGGCCGCGGCCAGAGCAGAAGGTCCTGGGGCCAGCTCAGGAGGAGGCGGCGCGCGGGGCTCCCGCGTCGCGCGCGGCGCGGAGCGCGAGCAGGATCACGATGAGGTCGACCACCTCCTGCAGCACCGCACCGGCAAGCGCGGGGAGCACGCCCCACACGGCGACGAGCATCAGCGCGACGCTCAGCCCGATGCCGGTGAGGATCGACTGGGTGGCGATCCGCACGGTGCGTCGCGCGATGCGCATCCCCGCGGTCAGGCGGCCGAGGTCGTCGACGAGCACGACCACGTCGGCGGCCTCGCTCGCCGCGCCGGACCCGCGCGCGCCCATCGCCACCCCGACATCGGCGGCGGCCAGCACGGGCGCGTCGTTCACCCCGTCCCCGACCATCGCCACGGGACGCGGTGCGACCTCGTGCACGATCCGCACCTTGTCCTCGGGCCGGCAGGTGTCGTGCACCTCGTCGATGCCGACCTCGGCCGCCACGGCCGCGGCCGTCGCGGCGCGGTCGCCCGTGACGAGCAGCACCCGCCGCACGCCGAGCCTGCGCACCTCCGCGAGCACCGACGCCGCCTCCGGTCGCGCCCGGTCCGCGAGCAGCACCGCGCCCGCGTACCCGCCGTCCACCGCGACCTCGACGACGCTCGCGCCGGTGGTGAGGACCGGAGCGCCGACGGCCACCCCCTCCGCCTCGAGGTGGCGGCGCGTGCCGACGACCACGACCCGGCCGTCCACGACGCCCCGCACACCGCCCCCGGGGGTCTCGACGACGTCGGCCGCCTCCGGGACGGGGATGCCCCGGCGCTCGGCCTCGGCGACGATCGCGGCCGCCAGCACGTGGCCCGAGTACTGCTCCACCGCGGCGGCGAGCCCGAGCAGCCGGTCGTCGGTGCCGGTCGCGGGGCGCAGCCCGGTGACCTCGGGGCGCCCCCTGGTCACCGTGCCGGTCTTGTCGAGCGCCATCGACCTGAGGCGGCTCAGCACCTCGAGCGCCCCGCCGTCGCGGACGATCACCCCCGCGCGGGCCGCGCCGCCGAAGCCCGCGACGTACGCGATCGGCGCCGCGAGCAGCAGCGGGCACGGCGTCGCGACGACCAGCACCTCGGCGAACCGCACGGGATCGCCCGAGACCGCCCAGCCGATCCCCGCGATCGCGAACGCGAGCGCGGTGAACGGCACGGCGTACCGGTCCGCCAGCCGCACCATCGGCGCGCGGGTGCCCGACGCCTCCGCGACGAGGCGGACGAGCCGCTGGTACTCGCTGTCCGCCGCGGAGGCGAGCGCCCTGGCCCGGACCGGAGCGCCGACCACGACCGCGCCGCTCGAGGCGCGGTCGCCAGGGGCGGCGTCCACCGGGAGGCTCTCGCCGGTCAGGCGCGCCAGGTCGAGCACCGCGGAGGACTCGAGCGCGCAGTCGACGGGGACGGTCTCCCCCGGCCGGACCAGCAGCGCGTCGCCGATCGCGACCTCCGCCACCGTCACGTCCCGCAGCTCGTCGCCGGTCCGCAGGTGCGCGACGGTGGGGGTGTCGGCGACGAGGGTGGAGAGCCGCTGCCTGGCTCGCCTGCCCGCGGCGGCCTCGAGGGCGGTGCCGACGAGGAGCATCAGCACGATGACCGCGGCCGCCCACCACTCCTGCACGGCGAGCGTGCTGCCGATCGCCGCGATCGCGAGCACGTCCACGCCGAACCGGCCCGCGCGCAGGGTGCGGACCATCCGGACGGCCTCCGGCACCGCGGCGGCGGCCGACCCGACGCCCAGCAGCCACGGCACCGCGACCGCGCCTCCCGTGAGCTGCAGCACGAGCGCGACCGCGAGCAGCAGGAGCCAGGCCGCGACCCACGGGTAGCGCCGGAGGACGCCTGCACGGTCCCCGCCCGCCCGGTCCGGCTCGGCGAGGCCACCGGGCGCCTGGTCCGGCGCCGTGGATGTCGAGGTCCGCACGCCCGCCGCCGCCTCCCGTCGTGGTGCTGCTCCTGCGGGATCGACGGTGTCGTGGCCGGGACGGCGGGGCCAGGGCCGTTGTGCCCTGGTCGGGGGCGCGGCCCGGCTCGAGGGTGCGGTGGTGAGCGAGCTCCCCGGCGGCGTGCGCCGCCTCCTGCGCTCAGGCGGGTGCGGCGGTGACCCGGTGCACGAACGCCTGCAGCCGGCGGTACACGAGCTGCGACTCCGGCAGCGACGCGTCCTGCTGCCAGGTGTGCCGCGCGCGGGTGTGGTGCCTGCCGAGGATCATCGCCTCCACCGGGACCTCGAGGCGGCGGAGGCGATCGACGAGCGCGGTGCTCGCGCGGCGCAGGAAGTCGCGGGCGGAGCTCGAGACGAACGTGTCCGGGAAGGCGGCCGAGACCCACTCGACCGGCGACAGGTAGCGGACCGCCTCCGCGAACGCCGCCCCGCGGAGCCCCCTGCCGGCGCCGGGCAGCAGCATCCGGACGAATCCGAGGGCCGGCGACCAAGGCTTCGCGGCCGACGACAGGTCCGCGAAGCTGCAGTGCTGGACGACACCGCGGATCGCGCCGGGCGGCATCGCGGGCTCCACCCCGTAATGCGCCGCCAGCTCGGGCGCGAGCGTCGCGGCGACCGTGAGCGCGGCGATCTGACCGCCGGCCGAGTCGCCGCCGACGACGATCCTCTCGGGGTCGCCGCCGTATCCGGCGATGCGGTCCCTCGTCCAGGCCAGGACCCGGTTCGCGTCGTCGAGCATGGAGCGCATGGAATGGTCGTCGCCCCCGGAGGCGAGGCGGTAGTTCGCGTTGACGACCACGAACCCGGCGGCCGCCTGGCTCGCGCAGTAGGCGTCGACCGCGGCCTTGTCGCCGCTCGTCCAGCCGCCGCCGTGGAAGTACACGTACACGGGGGCGCCCGCGGCGCCCCCTGCGGGCCGCAGCACGTCGAGGCGGTGCGCCCGACCGCCGTCCGGCACGTACGCCAGGTCCAGGTCCCGCACGACCCCGGGCACCGCGTGCTTCGCGAACCTGGCCTCCTGACGGGCGGCGATCCGCCCCATCAGCACGCGCCACGCCCAGACCGGGATCGCCGACACGTGGGCCATGCGGTCCACGGTAGGCGAGCCGCCGACCGGCACCGCGCGCGATCGCTCCGGGCGGAACCGGGCGGGCCGTCCGGCAGGGGCGCGTGATGCGCATCGCCGTCGTCATCCCGGTCCGCGACGATGCGGCGGCGCTCGAGCAGTGCCTCACCGCGATCGAGGACCAGACCCGGCAGGCGGACGACATCGTGGTCGTCGACAACGGCAGCACCGACGGCAGCGCCGGCGTCGCCGCCCGCCACGGCGCGCGCGTGGTGACGGCGAGGGTGCCCGGCATCCCCGGCGCCACCGCGACCGGGTTCGACCACGCGCGCGGCGACGTGCTCGCGCGGCTCGACGCGGACTCGGTGGCGCCCGCCGACTGGCTCGCCCGCATCGGGACGGCGTTCACGGAGGATCCGGAGCTCGCGGCGGTCAGCGGCGCGGCGACGTTCTACGGGGGTCCCGGCGTCGTGCGCGTCCTCGGCCGGCTGTCGTTGACCGTCGGGTACTTCCGGGTCATCGCGGGGCTGCTCGGGCACGCACCGCTGTACGGCTCGAACTTCGCCATCACCGCGGCGCTCTGGCAGCGGATCGCGCCGGCCGTGCACCGCGACCGCGGCGACGTGCACGACGACCTGGACCTCTCCCTGCACCTGCCTCCCGGGGTCCGCGTCCGCTACGACCCGGCGCTCGCGATGGCGGTCTCCGCGCGCTCCTTCCGGCGCCCCGGCGGGACGGGCAGGCAGCTCCGCTTCACCGCTGCCACGCTCGCGGCGGCGCAGCGGGAGGACGGCCTGCTCCGCATGCGGTTCGCGTGGTACCTCGCCACCGGGCGCCCGGGACCGGGGTCAGCGCCGCTGTTCCGCGGCCTGGAACAGCGCGAGCAGATCGCGGCTCAGCGCGTGTGGGGACGTCTCGCAGGGGCTGTGGCCGCCGGGGTAGACGTGGAGGGCCGCGCCGAGCTCGTCGGCGAAGCGTCGATGCAGGTCGACGGGCCAGACGTCGTGGTCGCCGACGGCGATCAGGACGGGGACGCCGCTGGCCCGGAGTCGTTCCCGGACGTCGGGCACGCGACGCAGTAGCGCGAAGGAGGCGGCGTGGGCGTCCGTCCTGGTGCTCGCGAACCGCGCGCGGACGAAGCGCAGGCGCCCGGGAGGCACCCGCTGGACGTTGTGCCGGATCGTCCAGCGGACGAGCGCCGCCAGGGCCGCCGCGGGCAGCAGCGGACTCACCGCGCCGATCGGCCGCGCGCGGGCCAGCGCGTCGGCGGCGACCGGCGGCCCGGAGAGCAGCGTGAGGGAGCGCACGAGGTCGGGCCGGCGGACGGCGACCAGCTCGGCGACGACCGCCTGGAACGAGTGCCCCAGGAGGTGCACCGGCGCGGGCCCCTGCTCGATCACCGCGACGAGGTCGTCCACGAACAGCTCGTAGTCCCAGCCCCTGCCGGGCCCGAGGCGCTCCGGTCCGGCCGCAGCCGACTGGTACTGCCCGGCCGCGTCGTAGGACTCCACGCGGTACCCCGCGGCAGCGAGGACGGGCAGCATGAACAGGAAGTCCTCCTTGGAGCCGGTGATGCCCGGCGCGAGCACTGCGCGGGGCGCGCCGTCCGCGCCCGCGCACAGCCCCGCGAGCTCGCCGGTGGGCACCGCCGCCGCGCACGGGCGCACCCCGGCGGGACGCCGGGTCCAGTCGACGTCCGGGAGGGCGGCGTCCTCCGGGTCCATCGTCCTGAGCGGCTGGAGCACGGTTCAGCGCGTCGCGATCTGGAGCGCCACGATCGACCAGCGGGTGGCGCCCTCGGTGCGCACGACCTCCACGATCCGCACCCGGCCCGCGCCCGAGGACGGTGGGACGGCGACGCCCACCGCGTACACGACCTGGCCCTCGAAGTCCTCGGCGGGCGCGACGTCGGCGAGCGCGGTGAGCCCGACGGGCCGGGCGGGCGCCGTGGTCACGGTGGAGCGACCCGACTCGTCGTGCGCCTGCGCGTCCCGGAACAGCACCCGGAGCCGGCTGACGCCCGCGACCGGCACCCGGCGGCCGCTGCCGCCTGCCGTGACCGCGGCGACGTACTGGACGTCGTAGCTCGGGAAGCCGCCGGTGAAGCGGAAGCTGACCTGGTCGTACCCGGCGTGCGCGCCGACCGCGACCTGGCGGAGGCAGGGCAGCGGTGGTGCGGGCGGCGGCAGCACGGGCGGGCTGACCCGGTGGGTCGTCACGACCGGCGCGCCCGGCGTCGGCACGCCGAACGGGTGGGTCGTCACCGATGAGACGACCACGCCACCGGTCGCCGACGCGGACGGGGACGCTGAGGGCGAGGCGGTCGCGGGCCGGGTCGCCGGGATGCCGGTCGTCCGCGACGCGGACGTCGCCGGTGTGCTCGCCGTCGGCGAGGCGGTGCCGCAGCCCGCGAGCAGCCCGCAGAGCACCAGCGGGATCACGAGTGCCCCGAACCGTCGCATGGCTTCCTCCCGCGCACACGGAAGCGCCGGGCGGGGCGGGGCGGGAGGGCCGATGGTCCTCACGGGGCACCGCGGTGACCTTGGACTCTGCGGCGAGCGGGCGCGCCCGCGAGGATCGTCGCATGCCGGGTCAGCGGGGCCACGACCCGCTGCTGGACGAGGAGGGGCTGTCGTCGGCCGCGGTCGCGGCGAGGGTGGCCGATGGGCTCACGAACGCCGTGCCGACGCGCGTCAGCAGGACGGTCGCCGCGATCATCCGGACGAACGTCCTCACGCTGTTCAACGCCGTGGTCGCGGGCGGCTTCGTGCTGCTGCTCGCGATCGGCTCCTGGCGGGACGCGCTGTTCGGCCTGTCGGCGCTCGCGAACGCCGTGATCGGGATCGCGCAGGAGCTGCACGCGAAGCGGCTGCTCGACCGGCTCGCGGTCGTCACCGCGGACCGGGCCGTCGTCGTGCGGGACGGCGCGGCCCTCGAGGTCGCGGCCCGCGACCTCGTGCTCGACGACGTCCTCGCGCTCCGGGCAGGCGACGTCGTCGTGGCGGACGCCGTCGTGCTCGTCGCCGTGGGCCTCGAGGTCGACGAGTCGCTGCTGACCGGGGAGGCGGACCCGGTCGCCAAGGGGGCGGGCGAGCGGGTGCTCGCCGGCTCCTCGGTCCTCGCCGGCCGCTGCCGCGCGCGGGTCGACCGCATCGGCAGCGGGTCGTTCGCGGGCGCCATGACGGTCGTCGCGAGACGCTTCACCCGTACCCCCTCCGAGATCCGCACGGCCCTCGACCGGGTGCTGCGCGTGATCGCGTGGGCGCTGGTCCCGGTGCTGCTCGTCGCCCTGAACGGCCAGCTGCAGGCGCTGGGCGGCTGGGAGGCGGCGATCCGCGACGGCGCCTGGCGGGACGCGGTGGTGCGGACGGTCGGCGCGGTGATCGCGATGATCCCGCTCGGCCTGGTGCTCCTGTCGAGCATCGCGCTCGCCGCGGGAGCGGCGAGGCTCGCCCGGCGCCGGGTGCTCCTGCACGACCTCGCGTCCGTCGAGGGCCTGGCCAGGGTCGACGTGCTGTGCCTCGACAAGACCGGCACGCTCACCGACGGGGTCGTCGCGTTCGACGCCGTGCATCCGCTCCCCGGAGGGACGGCTCCCGGCTGGCAGGAGGCACTCGGCTGGTTCGGCGCCGACGACACCGCGAACCGCACCGCCCTCGCGCTGCGATCCGCGTTCCCGCAGCCGGCGGGCGACCCGCCGACCGCGAGGGTCGCGTTCGGGTCCGCGCGCCGATGGAGCGCCCTGCAACTGCCCGACCCGTCGGGCACCTGGGTTCTCGGCGCCCCGGAGGCGCTGCTCCCCGACGATGCAAAGGCGCCCCTCCGCGCCGCGGCGGCCCTGGCCTCCTCCGGCAGGCGCACCCTGCTGCTCGCCTGCACAGCGGCACCCCTCACGGTCGGCGACGCCGAGCCGGCACCGCTGCCGGCAGGGCTGCGGCCCGTCGCGATCGTGACCCTCCGCGAGCAGGTGCGGGCCGAGGCGCCGGGCATGCTCGACTGGTTCGGGCGGGAGGGGGTGCTCCTCCTCGTGCTCTCCGGCGACGACCCGGGCACCGCCCTGGCGGTCGCGCGCGCCGCCGGCCTGCGCGCGGACCGGGCGGTCGACGGGCGCACCCTGCCGAGCGATCCGGCCGAGCTCGCGGCCCTCCTCGAGCGGGACGCCGTCTTCGGCCGGGTCGCCCCCGGGCAGAAGCAGGCGATGGTGCGCGCCCTCCGAGCGAGCGGGCACGTCGTCGCCATGACGGGCGACGGGCTGAACGACGTGCTCGCGCTGAAGGAGGCGGACCTCGGCATCGCGATGAGCACCGCCCCGGCCGCCACCAAGGCGGTCGCGCGCGCGGTGCTGCTCGACGACCGCTTCGACCGGCTGCCGCAGGTCGTCGCGGAGGGCCGGAAGGTCATCGCGAACATCGAACGGCTCACGATGCTCGCGCTCACGAAGACGGTCTGGGCGGTCGTCCTGCCGCTCGTCGCCGGGGTGCTGCTCTGGCCGCTCCCGTTCCTCCCGCGGCAGCTGTCCGTGCTCGACGGGCTCACGATCGGACTGCCCGCGTTCTTCCTGGCGCTGCGGCCGAACGCGCTGCGCTACCGGAGCGGCTTCCTCAGCCGCGCCCTCGGGTTCGCGGTGCCCGCGGGCGCGATCATCGCCTGCGCGATCCTCGTCACGACGGCGACCGGCCTGCTGGGCCTCCTGCCGCCCGAATCGGCCTCCACCGCCGCCTTCGTCGTGCTGGGCGCGATCAGCATCTGGGTCCTCGTCGTCTGCGCGCGCCCGCTGGACGTCGCGCGCCTGCTCGTGCTCGGCGCCGCGGCGGCCGGAGCGGCGCTGCTGCTCGTCGTGCCCGCTGCACGGGACTTCCTCGGGCTGGTCGTCCCGTCCCCGGCGTCGCTGGGTGTCGCCGCCGCGATCTCGCTGCTCGGCTGCGCCGCGGTCGAGGCGGTCGCGCGTCGTCCTGGCAGGAGAGCGAGCCCCGATCAGCCGGTGCGGGGATCGGAGGCGCTGAGGCCCGGCTCCCGGGGCGGCGCCGCGTGAGCGGCCTCCGGGGTGTCGGGCACCTCCGGCATCAGGGCGGACGTCTCCCGGCGGAGGAAGGTGGCGAGCTCGCTGATCGTGCTCATCAACGGGGCCGGGAAGACCACCGTCGTGTTCTTGTCCACGCCGAGCTCGACCAGGGTCTGCAGATTCCGCAGCTGCAGCGCGAGCGGGTGGCGCATCATCGTGTCGGACGCGGCGCCGAGGGCGCTCGCCGCGAGCGCCTCCCCCTCGGCGGCGATGATCTTCGCGCGCTTCTCGCGCTCCGCCTCCGCCTGCTTCGCCATCGCCCGCTTCATGCCCTCCGGCAGCTGGATGTCCTTCAGCTCCACCAGCGTGACCTCGACGCCCCACGAGGTCGTGGTCGCGTCGAGGATCACCCGGATGTCGCCGTTGATGACGTCGGTCTCGGCGAGCGTCTCGTCCAGGGTGTGCTGGCCGACGACCTTCCGCAGCGTCGTCTGCGCGATCTGGTCGATCGCCGCCTGCACGCTCTCGATCCGGACGATGGACGCGACCGGATCCGTGACCCGGTAGTACGCGACCGCCGAGATGTCGACGCTCACGTTGTCCTTCGTGATGATCCCCTGGGACTGGACCGGCGACGTGACGATGCGCAGCGACACCCTCGGCATCCGGTCGATGAGCGGCAGGATCACCCGCAGCCCCGGCTCGCGGGTGCCGATCACGCGCCCGAGCCGGAAATGCACGCCCCGCTCGTACTGCCGGACCACCCGGAGGGACAGCAGCACCAGCACGAGCACCACCGCCGCCGCGACGACGAGCGCCACCACCACCGCGTTCACGATCGATCTCCTCCCGCCCGATGCGGTCAGCCCGCGTTCGGCACGACCGCGATCGGGCAGGTGGGACGCTCCACCGCCCGGGCGCTGACCGACCGCTGCAGGAGCCGGTCGAGCCGGGTCACGGCGTGCCGCCCGAGCACCACGAGCGAGGCCCCCCACCCGAGCCGCGTGAGCGCCTTGGCCGGCCCCTCCCGCTCGAGCAGGGGCGCGACCCGGAGCGCCGGGTGCGTGCGCTGCAGCTGCCGGACGACCTCGTCGAGCCGCGCCGCGGCCTCCTGACCGCTGCGCTCCGCAGCCGCGGCCACCGAGCCGAGGCCGAGGAGCCGCCAGGCGTGCAGCACGACCAGCTGCCGCCCGGCCGCCTCCGCCTCCTCGGCCGCGAACGCCGCGGCGCGGTCGTCGCTGCCGTCCCCCTCTGCGGCGAGGAGGACAGGGCCGCTCGAGGGCTCCCAGCCGCGCGGCACGACGACGACGGGCCGGCTGCTCCACGCCGCGATGCGCCCGGCGAAGCTCGTGGTGAGCCGCGGCACGTCGAGCGGCGTCCGGTTGCTCCCGACGACCACGAGGTCGGCCGTGCCGATCCGGTCCCGCACCGCCGCGTCGGCGTCGCCGCGCACCACCTCCGCGTGGACCGCGGCCGCCGGCGCGAGCTGGACGACGAGGTCGCGTGCCTGCTCGGCCGCCTCGCCGGCCTCCGCTCGCATCGACCCGGGCCCGTCCCCGTCGCCGGGCCGCTCGGGCGGCAGCACGTCGACGAGGTGCACGTCGAGCGCTCGGGTAGCGGCCCTGGCCGCGATCCACCTGGTGGCCGCGATGCCGGCGAGTCCGCCGTCCGCCACCAGCAGCACGTGCTCGGCGGCCGCCCGGTCGCGCGTCGGGCGCGCGCCCACCTCCGGCGTCGACACGGCCGTCAGACCGCGAGCGCGAGCTTGGCGCTCGCGCTCGTCGCGGCGGGAGGCCGCATCGATTCCGCGACGACGACGAACGGCGCCCGCGCCTGGCCCGCGAGCCATCGCTCGAAGCTGTATCGGGGCGGCGCCGCGCTCGGCCGGGAGCCCTCGAGCACGAGCAGCGCCACGGCGTCCGAGCGGGACAGCAGCCCGTACGGACTGCTCACCCAGCCGCTCGCGAGCGACACGTCGAGCTCCGGATGGTGCTCTCGGACCCGCTCGATCTCGCTCTCGACCACCAGGGTGGGCTCGCCCACCTCGAGATCGTGCGGGTCGTGGAGGCGCTGGATCACGAGCCGCTCGCCGAGCGCCGCTGCGGTCTCGGCGGCGAAGTCGACCGTCGGCCGGCTGTGCGCCCGTCCGCTGACGACCGCGAGCACGCCCGTGCCGCCCGGTGTCGGTCCCCTGGGCACGACCGCGGTCACGCCCTCCGCCCTGCCTGCGAGCGCGATCGGGATCCGCCGCGCCTCCGGGCGCCGGACCCGGCCGGCCCGCGAGGCACCGAGCACGAGCAGGCGGTCGTGCCCGGCCGCCCGGTCGAGCTCGGCGACGACATCGCCGACGGCCAGCTCGGGCAGCGTCTCCAGCCCGGGGTTCCGCACCGCGAGCGCTTTCGCCATCTCGGCGAGGGACGACCGCGCCGCGGCGACCTGCTCGACCGGAGTCGTGCTCCGCGCGAGGTCGAGCACGCGCAGCACGTGCAGCGCTCCGCCCGCGTGGTCCTCGCGGTCCGCCGCCCACGCCAGCGCCTCGTCCGCCTCCGGTGATCCGTCCCAGCCGACGATCGTGCCGATCCTCGCCATCGTGTCCGCCCTCCCCCGATCAGGGTGTGAGTCTGGCCCCCGCCGGAGCCGCGCCGCAGTGGCGAAGGTCCCTGCGACCCGCGCGGACCAAAGGCCCTGCCCGGCGCTGAGCCGCCGACCTACCGTGCGGCCGCCGCGGCCCACGCGGCGGAACGGAAAGGAGCACGCATGTCACGGAACCTGGCCCGGTTCGACCCCCTCACGGAGCTCTCGAACCTGCAGAAGCAGCTGTTCGGCGACGGGTGGACGGCCCCGCTCTTGCGCGGCGCCCGTCTGCCGGCGATGGACGTCTGGACCGAGGACGACGCGAAGCTGACGGTGGAGGCGCACCTGCCCGACTTCGAGCAATCGGACATCTCGATCGACCTCGACGACGACGCGCTCGTGATCCAGGCCGAGCGGCACGAGAAGGAGGAGGACAAGAAGAAGCGCTACGTCGTGCGCGAGACGTCGAGCAGCGTCTACCGGCGCATCGCCCTGCCGGAGCAGGCGGACACCGACCACATCACGGCGGACTTCGACCACGGCGTCCTCACCGTCACGGTGCCCTTCAAGGCCGTCGCCGCCCCGAAGCGGATCAAGATCGGCACGAACGGGGCCGCCGAGGGGGCCGCTGCGGCCTGAGCGGGTCCCTGCGCGCAGAGGGAGCCCGTGGCCGACGCCACGGGCTCCCTCTGCGCGTGCGGTCGCGGTACGGGTCAGACCGTCTCGACCGCGGCCGGCACCACCACGATCGGGCAGGCGGGGCGCTCGAGCAGCTCCCGGCTCACCGAGCTGAGCAGCAGCCGGTCCACCGCGGTGAGCCCGTGGGTGCCGAGCACCATGAGCGCAGCGCCCTTGCTCGCGGCGACGAGCGCGCGCACCGGATCGTCCTGGTCCAGCACCGGCGCGACCCGCAGGTCGGGATGCCGGATGCGGATGCGGTCCGACAGCTCGCTGAGCCGGTCGCTCTCGGCGTGCTCCACCGCGTCCCGGTCCAGGTCGACGCTGCCGGACGGCGCGGCGAGCGCGGCGAGCCGCCACGCGTGGACGAGCACGAGGTGCCGCCCGAGCGCAGCGGCCTCCGCGGTCGCGAACTCGATCGCCCCGTCGTCGCTGCCGTCGCCCTGGGCCCCGAGCACGACCGGCCCGGAGGAGGGGATCCACCCGCGGGGCACGACCACCATCGGGCGCGTGCACCCGTCGGCGAGCCGGGTCGCGAAGGACGCCACGAGGTGCGGGATCCCCCGCGCGCCGCGGTTCGTGCCGACGACCACGAGGTCCGCGTGCTCCGCCCGGCGCTGCAGCGTCCGCACGGCGTCCCCGGTCAGCACCTCGGTCCGGACCGCCACCGTGGGCGCCAGGTGGTGCAGCAGGTCCCGCACCTCCGTCATCGTGCCGTTGGCGTCGACCATCCGCGCCGCGGCGGCGCCCGTGAGGTCGGGCCCGTCGCCCGGCAGCACCCGGACCGCCTCCACCTCCATGACCCGGCCGGCGGCGCGTTCGGCGATCCAGCGGATCGCGGCGACCCCCGCGAGGCCGCCGTCGGTCGCGAGGAGCAGCCGTTGCGGCCGGCCGGCCGACTCGGTGCGCTCCGCCGTGTGCTGCTCGATCGTGCTCATGCCCGTGTCTCCTTCTGCCGCGCTCCTGCTGCGCCGCGGCGGTCCGGATCACGGTCCGTCCGGCGCCGCGCGCGCGCCAGGGACGAAGGGCCCTCCCGCAGCGGCGGCAGGTACGAGGACCGTCGGGACCATGCGGGTGCTCGTGGTGGTGGAATCGATGTTCGGCAACACGGAGGCGATCGGTCGCCGCATCGCGCACGCGCTCGGCGGCGTCGCGGACGTGGAGGTGGTCGACGCCGCCAGGGCACCCGCCGACCCCGGTCCCGATGTCGACCTCGTGATCATCGGGGCGCCGACCCACGCGTTCTCGCTGCCGAGCCCGCGGACCCGCGACGACGCGGTGCGGCAGGGCGCGCCGGCCGAGCGGGACCTGCCCGGCGTGCGCGAATGGCTCGCCGTGCTGCCCGCCGGGCGCCGGTTCGCGGTGGCGGCGTTCGACACGAGGCTCCGCGGGGCGCCGCGTCATCCGCGCGGCGCGATCCGCGCCATCGGGCGCCGCGCGCGCCGATCGGGCTCGCGCGTGATCGGCACCGCCGAGTTCCTCGTCGAAGGGACCCGCGGACCCGTGACGGACGGCGAGCTCGACCGCGCGGCCCGCTGGGCCGAGGACCTCGTGCCCGCGCTGCAGCGCGCCGGCTGAGTGGCCGGCGCCCGAGATCAGCCGGTGGCCATCAGTCGCAGCGGCACGTGCCAGGTCAGCACCGTCCGGCCGTCCACGGGGGCGAGGCTGAGACTGCCGCGACGCCGCCGCGCCCGCTCCTCCAGGCGGTGCAGATCGGCGCGCGCCGCCACCTCGACGGGCGCCACTCCGTCGTTCGACACGATCACCGTGACCCCGTCCGCGTCCGCCGCCACCTCGACGGCGATGCAGCCCTCACGGCAGGCCACATCGGTGATCCCCTCCTCGACCGCGGCCAGCACGTCCTCGGCGAGATCCCCGTCGAGGACGGCGTCGATCGGTCCGGTGACGAGCACCTCCGGCTCGATGGACAGGGTCGCGCTGCGCCGCTCGACCACCTCGAACAGCCGCAGGCGGGCGGGAGCCGGTGCGGGGCCGCCCTCCGTGCGCAGGGCGGCGATGATCCGCCGGATCTGCGTGATCGCCGCGTCGAGACTCGTGACGGCCGCATCGACCAGCTCGGCGCGCCGGCCAGGAGGGAGCGTCGAGAGCACCCGCTGGAGCTGCATGCCCGTCGCGAACAGCTGCTGGATGACCCGGTCGTGGAGGTCGCGCGCGATGCGCCTCCTGTCCTCCACGAGCAGCGTCCGCTGGGCCTGCTCCCGGGCCTGAGCGAGCTCGAGGGCGACCCCGGCCCGACCGGCGAAGTCGGCCGCGGCCGTCAGATCGACGTCGGTGAACGCGGGCCGGCCGGCGGCCCGCGCCACGAGCACGGCGCCGATCGTCCCCGACCCGGTGGTGAGCGGCAGCGCCAGCACCGGCCCGAAGGGGTCGAGGTCCGGCCGGCCGAGCGCGCGGAGGGCCTGCTCGCCGTAGCGCTGCGCCCGTCCCGAGCGCAGCACCTCGCCGGCCAGCGTGTCCTGCACACGGCGCAGCGCGCCTCGGGCCCCGGTCGGATCCTCGCCGCCGACCTCGACCACGCGCAGCTGCTCGGGGTCGTCCGTCCCCACCACCACGTAGGCGCTCATCGCGTCCGCGAGCTCCCGCGTGCGGGCCGCGATCAGGGGAAGGGCGCTGCCCTGCTCGGGCGACAGGAGCCGCGCGGTGATCTCGACCGAGGCCGCGGCCCATCGCTCCCGGTACCGCGTCTCCCGGTTCAGGCGCGCGTTCTCGACGGCGAAGCCCGCGGTCGCGGTGAGGGACTGGAGGAGCTGCTCGTCCTCGTCGGTGAATCGGCCTGCCGGGTGCCCCTGCAGCAGGAGCACGCCGGAGACGACGCCCCGGATCGGGATGGGGACGCCGAGCATCGCCGGTGCGGCCTCGCCGGGGACGTGGACGGGGCGCCCGCCGGCGATGAGCACGGCGAGCGGACTCCCCTCCTCCCCGCTCCTCCCGAGGCGCCCGATGTCGACGACGTCCGGCCCCCTGCGCACGACGCGGTCGAACCGGCCGTCGGCGCCGAGGACACCGAGCGCGACCGCGCGTGCGCCCGTGAGCTGACCCGCCGCGTCGACGACCCCCTGCAGCACCGAATCGAGATCGAGGTCGGCGGTGATCCGCTGGCTCGCCCGGAGCAGCATCCGCATCCGGCCCTGCGCCGCGAGCACCTCGTTCGCGGCGTGCACCAGCTCCATGAGCCGGTCGTCGAGGTGCACGCGCGGCCCGTCGGGGAAGGAGATCTCGGAGTCGCTCACCGCGCCTCCTTCGGCCGGTCGGCCGCCGCGAGAACCCCGCGACGGCGCCAGTGTAGATCTCCAGGGCCGATCCGCACCCCCGGAAACTGAGGGGATCCTGGGTCATTTCCTGGGAGCGGCAGCCGCTCGCCGCCTGATCGCCCTCGCGATCTCGTCGACGCCCCACACGAGCACCGGGAACGGGACGAGCAGCAGCCACGTCCACCACGGCAGCGGCGCGGTGCCGAAGGCGATCCGGAGGGGCGGCAGCGTCGTGAGGGCGACGACGAACAGCAGCTCGACCCCGATCGCGACGAGCAGCTGGGGGTTCGACAGCACCCCCACCGACCGCAGGGACGCCCGCTCGGTCCTCGCGGCGAACGCGGTGCCGATCTGGCAGACCACGATCGCCGCGAACGTGGCGCTGGTGGCCTGGAGGTAGGTGGTGTGCAGCGCCGTCCCCTCTCCGACCGGCGCTCCTGGCGTCCAGCCCCCGGCCAGGAGCACGGCGAAGAACGCGAGGAGCGCGAGCGCCGCAGACAGCAGCCCCATCAGGCCCCAGGCCCGGAGCAGGAGCGCCCTCGTCATGAGCGGTTCGCGTCTCGGGCGGGGCGGCCGGCGCATCACGTCCGGCTCCGCCGGCTCCCTGCCGAGCGCGAGCGCGGGCAGCACCTCGGTCCCCAGGTCGATCGCGAGGATCTGCAGGGCGGTCAGGGGCAGGGGCACGAGACCGCCCGCGAGCGCGAAGACCACGAACGGCACGACCTCCGGCATCGCGTGGACGAACACGTAGAGCACGAACTTGCGCAGGTCGGCGTAGACGCGCCGGCCCTCCCGCACCGCGGCGACGATGGTGCCGAAGTCGTCGTCGAGCAGCACCATGGTCGCGGCGCCCCTGGCCACGTCCGTCCCGCTCCGCCCCATCGCTACCCCGATGTCCGCGGCGTGCAGCGCCGGGGCGTCGTTGACGCCGTCGCCCGTCATCGCGACGGTCTCGCCGTCGGCCCTGAGCGCCTCCGCGATCCGCAGCTTGCCCTCCGGCGTCGCGCGGGCGAACACCAGCTCGTCCCGGGTGGTCAGGAGCGCGTCGAGCTGCGGCTCGGACAACGCGTCCGCCTCCGCCCCGGTGATCACGCGGTCCGCGCGGATGCCCACCTGCCTCGCGATCTCCGCGGCCGTCGCGCCGTTGTCCCCGGTGATGACGTGCACCCGGATGCCCGCTTCGTGGCAGGCGGCCACCGCCTCCCGGACCCCGGGCCGCGGCGGGTCGATGAGGGCGACGAGTCCGAGGAGCACGAGCTCCGACTCCGCCGCGTCCGCATCGTCGGGCGGCGTGTCGACCTCGCGCCGCGCCACGGCGAGCACCCGCAGGCCGCGGGCGGTGAGCGCCTGCAGGGCCGAGCCCACCGCCGCCAGGTCCGCCGTCGTGATCGGCCGGACCGCCCCGTCGAGGATCGCGCGGCATCGGTCGAGCAGCTGCTCGGGCGCGCCCTTCACCTCGACCGCGAACCCTGCGGCCTCGCGCACCACGACGCTCATCCGCCTGCGCCTGGCGTCGAACGGGAAGACGGCGTCCGGCTGCCGCCGCGTGCAGCCCGCGCGCTCTGCGGCGTCGTGCAGCGCCACCTCCATCGGGTCCTGCGTGACGTCGAGCTGGTTGCAGTCCGCGAGCACCGCGAGCAGCGGGGCCGGGATCGCGGGGTCGTCCGGCTCGAGCGAGCGGCCCGCCACCCACAGCTCCGCGAGCCGCATCCGGTTCATGGTGAGGGTGCCGGTCTTGTCGGTGCAGATCACGGTGGTCGACCCCAGCGTCTCCACGGCCGACAGGCGCTTCACCACCGCGCCCCTCCTGGCCAGCACCCTGACGCCGAGCGCGAGCGCCAGCGTGATGGTGGGCAGCAGCCCCTCCGGCACGTTCGCGACGAGCAGGCCGACCGAGAACAGCGCCGCGTTCTGCAGGCTGAGGCCCGCGAGCAGCCCGAACGGCAGGAACAGCGCACCGATGCCGATGGCGACGATCGCGATCACCCAGGTGGCCCGCCGCACCTGCCGCTCCAGGGGGCTCTGGTCCCCCCTCCTGCGGTGCTGCGAGAGCGCGGCGATCCTGCCGAGCTCGGTGCGCACGCCGGTGGCGACGACCAGGGCGTTCGCCGAACCGGCGATGCAGGCCGTGCCGGAGAAGAGGCGGTCGGCCGCGTCGAGCAGCCGGTCACCGGGAGGGCCGCCGGCCATGCGGTGCACCGGTGCCGACTCGCCCGACAGCGCCGAGGCGTCGATGTCGACCTCCCCGCTCAGGATGCGCGCGTCGGCGGAGATGCGGTCCCCCTCGGCCACGACGAGCACGTCGCCGGGCACGAGGTCGGCCGCGGCGACGTCGAGCACGCGGCCGTCCCGCCGCACGCGGGCCCGGAGCGGCAGGTAGCCGGCGAGCGCCTGCACGGCGTGCGCCGCCTGGCGCTCCTGCACGACGGCCACGAGCGCGTTCAGCGCGATGACGACGACGACGCTCCAGCCGACGACGGGCGTCCCGGTGCCGAACGCGAGGCCGGCTGCGAGCCAGAGCAGCAGCGCCAGCGGGTGCAGCAGCTGGCGGAGCACCTGCCGCGGCCAGCCGCTGCCGCGGGGCTGGGGCAGCACGTTGGGACCGTGCTGCGCGAGCCGGCGCGCGGCCTCCCTGCTGCCGAGCCCGTCCGGCGAGGCCCCTGATCCCGGGCTCACGCCCGCGACCGTACGGCCCGGCCCGGATCGGGCAGGAGGGCCCAAGGACCCTGTGCCGCGCGGGACGGCCACGGGGATGGTGCGGCGCGAGGAGGAACCACCATGACCCACCGCTGGACCCGATCCTTCGACGAGCTCGGCATCGAGGACGTGCCGCTCGTCGGCGGCAAGACCGCGTCGCTCGGCGAGCTGCGCCGAGCCCTCACCGCCGAGGGGATCCGGGTGCCCGACGGCTTCGCCGTCACCGCGGCCGCGTACCGCGCCGTGCTCGACGCCGCGGCGGCGTGGGGGCCGCTGCACGAGGCGCTCGACGGTCTCGACCCCGACGACGCGGACGCGCTCCGGGCGGCGGGCGCCGAGGCGCGGCGCATCGTGTCCTCCGCGGCCCTCCCGGAGGAGGTCGCGGAGGAGATCAGGGCCGGCTACCGGGCCCTGCAGCGCGAGTACGGGGACGACGTGCCCCTCGCCGTCCGCAGCTCCGCGACCGCCGAGGACCTGCCCGACGTGAGCTTCGCCGGGCAGCACGAGTCGTACCTGGACGTGCGCGGCGAGGCGGCGCTGCTCGACGCGGTCCGCCGTTGCTTCGCCAGCCTCTTCACGGACCGGGCGATCCACTACCGCTTCGACCGTGGCTTCGACCACTTCTCGGTCGCGCTGTCGGTCGCCGTGATGCGGATGGTGCGCTCGGACCTCGCGTCGTCCGGGGTGCTGTTCACCCTCGACACCGAGTCCGGGTTCCGCGACGTGGTGCTGATCACCGGGTCGTACGGCCTCGGCGAGGACATCGTGCAGGGCGTCGTCGACCCCGACGAGTTCACGGTGCACAAGCCGACGTACGAGGCCGGGCACCGCGCCGTCCTCCGGCACGAGCTCGGCAGCAAGGCGACGCGGATGGTGCTCACCGGCGACGGCAGCGGCACGCACGACGAGCCGACGCCCGAGGAGGACCGCGCGCGGTTCTGCCTGACGGACGACGAGGTCCTCGAGCTCGCGGGCGACGCCATCGCCATCGAGCGGCACTACGGCCGGCCGATGGACGTGGAGTGGGCGAAGGACGGGCTCGACGGCTCGATCTCCATCGTGCAGGCGCGGCCCGAGACGGTCGCCGCGGCGCGATCCGCGACCGTGCTCGAGACCTTCCACCTCACGGCGGACGCGCCCGTGCTGGCCACCGGCCGCGCCGTCGGCGAGCGGATCGCGGCGGGCACCGCGCGGCGCGTGCACGGACCGGAGGAGCTCGCGGGCTTCCAGCCGGGCGACGTGCTCGTGGCGGAGACGACGACACCGGACTGGGAGCCGGTGATGCGCACCGCAGCGGCGGTCGTCACGGATCAGGGCGGCCGCACCTGCCACGCGGCGATCCTCGCGCGGGAGCTCGGCATCCCCGCGGTGGTCGGCACCGGGGACGGCACCGCCACGGTGCCGGACGGGGAGCGGGTCACGGTCTCGTGCGCGGACGGGGACGTGGGCGCGGTCCGCCTCGGCGCGCTGCCGTTCACGGTGGAGCGCACGGACGTCAGCGACCTGCCGCATCCGCACACCGCGGTGATGCTCAACATCGGCGACCCGAGCCGGGCGTTCGCGGCGTCCTTCCTCCCGAACGACGGGGTGGGACTCGCCCGGATGGAGTTCGTGATCAGCTCGTGGATCGGCGCGCACCCGCTCGCGCTGCTGCACCCGGAGGAGGTCGGGGACGCCGGGACGCGGGAGCGGCTGGAGCGGATCATCGGGCCTCGGCGGGACGGGGCGGCGACGTTCGTGGAGCGGCTCTCCGAGGGGATCGGCACCATCGCCGCGGCGTTCTGGCCGAAGCCGGTCGTCGTGCGGCTGTCGGACTTCAAGTCGAACGAGTACGCGAGCCTGCTCGGCGGCCGGTGGTTCGAGCCGGTCGAGGAGAACCCGATGCTCGGCTTCCGCGGTGCGGCGCGCTACGTCCATAAGGCGTACGAGGAGGGCTTCGACCTCGAGTGCCGGGCCATGCTCCGCGTCCGCGACGACATGGGGTTCACGAACGTGGTGCTGATGGTCCCGTTCGTGCGGCGCGTCGCCGAGGCGGACGCCGTGCTCGCCCGCATGGCGGAGCGGGGCCTCGCCCGCGGCCGCAACGGCCTGCAGGTGTTCGCGATGTGCGAGATCCCGAACAACGTGGTGCAGATCGACGCGTTCGCGAAGCGCTTCGACGGGATGTCCATCGGCTCGAACGACCTCACCCAGCTGACGCTCGGCGTCGACCGGGACAGCGCGATCGTCGCGGACGACTACGACGAGCGGGACCCGGGGGTGCTCGAGCTGATCCGGCAGGCCGTCGAGGGCTGCAGGCGGGCCGGGATCCATTCGGGGCTGTGCGGGCAGGCGCCCTCCGACTACCCGGAGGTCGCCGCGTTCCTCACCCGCATCGGCATCGACTCGATCAGCCTGAACCC